>JAISBG010000615.1 GCA_031266315.1 Planctomycetaceae bacterium
GACCTTTCAGCGAAAGGTCGCCCACCTAATGATTACCGATTGTTTGACGATTCCAGTGGAAAACACCTAATCCGGTAGAATCAGTAATATTTCATCGGCAATCATCAGGTGGGACAGGGTAGGCGACCTTTCGCTGAAAGGTCGCGTCGGCGTACTCGCCGACAGTGAATTAGATGAACGACGGCAAATGGTGTTGCTTTCCGTGTTGGAGTCAACCGGCGCAACCGCCCAGCGGGCGGATTGCCCACCTAATCAGACTAATACGGGAGAATCAGAAATATTCATTTTCGTGTGTTTCGCGTTTAAAAATCTTTGGTAATTGACCGTGTAAAGTATATTTTTTAAAAAAAAATTAAAAAATTCAAAAAATCTTTTCTCTGTAATCTTTGTGTCCTCTGTGGTAAAAAAAAGAATTTTTAACAATTTTATTTCTTCTCAAATCCCGTTCTTAAGAATAAGGATTTGAGAATAATTTTTCGGGTAAAATCGGTTTTTTGGAGTTCCCTGTCACGGATTAAAAAGAAAACAATCGGTTATCTTTTGATTTGCTCTCTTGTTTTATCTTTCAATTGATACTAAAATGGATTGAGATTTTGTTTCGTCTGTAACCGGAAACAGATTTGTTCCTTTTTACGAACCTCCAATGCAAACAACACCTAAAGGTTTTCGGCTTCATGTTGGTATTTTCGGACGCCGTAATGTCGGTAAGTCTTCACTTTTGAACGCGCTCACTCGTCAGCAAAGTTCCATCGTTTCCGAATTGGCGGGAACAACGACCGACCCTGTCGAAAAACCAATGGAACTCCTGCCCATTGGACCGGTTCAATTTATTGATACCGCCGGTATTGATGACGAAGGTTCGCTCGGTACTTTGCGGATTCAAAAAACCAAAGAAGTTTTTGACCGAACGGAAATCGGAATTGTTGTCTCCGCCGAAACACAACAAAACGGTTCCTGGACAGTTTTTGAACAACAAATCGTTGATGAACTTCAGAAACGAAAAATTCCTGTTCTTTTCGTTTTCAACAAATCCGATCTTGCCGAACCTTCACCGGAAACTGTTGAAATCTTGAACCAAGCCTCGATTCCGTTTGTGCGTTTCACCGCAACAACCGGACAAGGAATTTTAGAACTTCGTGACGCTTTAATCCGAGTTCTTCCTGAAGATTTTTTGACTCCGCCGCCGATTGTTTCCGATCTTGTACCGTCGGGAGAAATGATTGTTTTGGTGATTCCGGTTGACAAAGAAGCCCCGAAAGGGCGGCTCATTTTACCGCAGGTTCAAACGATTCGCAATATTTTGGATGCTCATCAATCTTGTATCGTTGTTCAGGATACGCAATTAAAAGATGTTTTATCACGTATTCAACCGCCGCCGGCATTAGTTGTTACCGATTCGCAGGCTTTTGCTCAAGTTGCCGCTTACACGCCGGAATCCATTATGATGACTTCGTTTTCGATTCTTTTTGCTCGGCAAAAAGGCAATTTGCCGTCAATGATTGAGAGTACGCGTTCTATTGCTCAACTTCGTCCGGGTTCAAAAATTCTTATCGCCGAATCGTGTACGCATCATCCAATCGGGGAAGATATCGGAACAATTAAAATACCGAAATGGCTGCAAAAATATGTCGGCGGCGAATTGATTATCCATCATGTTCAGGGACATGATTTTCCGGCAAACAAACTTTCCGAATACACACTGGTCATTCATTGCGGCGGCTGCATGTGGAACCGCCGCGAAATTCTGAGCCGCCAACTGCATTGCCGCGAAGCCAATGTTCCTATGACCAATTACGGTCTGACAATTGCATTTCTGTTGGGAATTTTTGACCGCGCTTTGAAACCCTTTTACAACGCGAAAAAATTATAACTCCTGTTACGCACCGTAGGTAAAAAAGTCCTGAAAAATACCGGATTAGGTGTCCAAGTATTAAACGCGGAAAGAGGTGGGCGATCCCTTCGCTGAAGGGTCGCGCCGGTTGAGTCTGTTGTTGACTCCAAAACGGAAAGCAACACCATTTATCGTCGTTAATCTAATTCCCTGTCGGCTATCGCCGACGCGACCTTTCAGCGAAAGGTCGCCCACCCATTTTCGCCGACTGTGAACTAGATTAACGACGGCAAATGAAGTTGCCTTCCGTTTTGGAGTCGAGTAAGACTCAACCGGCGCAACCGCCCAGCGGGCTTTTTGATAAATAGCCCACCTCTTTTTGCGTTTAAAACGAACTTGTCAAGGCTTGGACACCTAATACGGTAAAACCGAATAGCCCGATAGGGCTTTATTTTCGTAACCGCAGGTCTTTGACCTGCGGTTACGAACCAACGAAACCACTGCCTGAAAGGCAGGATTTTAAGCCGTTGCCGTGTTAAGTTCTGCCTTTCAGGCAGTCGGCTGTTTGTCGTTACACCGCAGGTCAAAGACCTGCGGTTATGAAAATGAAGCCCTATCGGGCTATTCCGATTTTTGTACCTATTAAGTAAAAGTAAATAGTCATACAAACTTTTAACAAAAATTACACTGAATCGTTATGAAAATACTAATTTTATAACTCACGCAGTATATTTTCCGGATTTGCTCCAACAAATCGAATCGCCCTATTGGGCGGTTTTGTCAATCAATTCAAAACGGTACACATTGGGCGATTTTTTTGTCGCTGTTACGGTTTCTTTCGATTCGGTACCGTATTGCGGCGGAATAATGTTACGTGTTTGGACTTTTGCTGCCATTGGATCATCGGTTTCTGTTCGGGTACCGGGAACTTCTTCTACTGAACTAAATTGTACCAAATATTCTTGATTCGGTATAAGCCCGTGTTCCGCCGAAAGCGAAAAAGTTCCACTTTTAATGGGTGAACCAGTTACAACCATTGGTGTTGTTCCCGGAAGTGACGAAAATAATACATTACCTTGTGCAAGCGGTTGACCGTTCAAAGTTACTTCACCGCGAACTGGAACTCGTCCTTGCGGATTATTGTTGTTACAACCAACAATAAACGATAACGATAAAAGTATAAAAAATAAGTATTTCATTTTCAAAAAAGGGTTAAAACTTAAAAAATTGTGTTGTAAAATGATCGTAACCGTCAACCCGGGAAACGAGTTGACGGTTACGGAATTTAATTTACGGTAACGAAACTACTTCGCTACCGTTAGTGGAACCGGCGGCACGCCAAATATCCAGATTTATTTGGTTTATGATAAACCGAATCGAACCATCGGCAAGTCCGGCATTAACGCCGCCGGCGTGCCAACTTCGCGCCGACAGTCTCATGTAACGACCATCACCGGCACTGGTGGAAGAAGAGATTGCTGACAAGGGATGTTGGATATGTCCGGTCAAACTGGCACCACAAATATCCGTAACAGTTGTATTGGGTGCCTGATTCGTATTAAAATAACACGCATTTCCCCACCAAATCAAACCACGAAGATCATTAGTAGTACCGTTGGGTGAAATACCTTGAACTGTTTCCGATACTGCAACGGTATTAGATGTTCCGTCAATAACATCTTCCATTGCTGTTGTAAGCGGATAAGCCGGTGAAGGCGGGACATTAGAGATACAACTTCCCGTAAACATCGCGCGGTATTGTGATTCTCTGGCAAAAACCACACCGTCAATCAAACAATTACGCGGATCATACGTTGGTAAGTTACGAGTCTGACCTAA
>JAISBG010000670.1 GCA_031266315.1 Planctomycetaceae bacterium
TAACATTTGACTTTTCACCAAAAACATGGCAAAAAATCCGACCAAACATGTAACTAAGTTTTTCATTGTCATATTCCTTATACAAGGTTTCATTGAAATCATTGCGAAACGTTTGCCGAAAAACAACACGGCAAAGAAAGAATGATGTATCGCAATTAAATCAGATTCAGATTTTATGCAAAACGAAATCAGATATCAAGAGAAATCTCTGGATTTTTAATTTTTTGACAGGATTTACAGAATTTACAGGATAAAAATCAAATAAAACTGTAAATCATATTTATCTTGTCAAAAAATAATCTTTGGGCATCTCTAAAAAATCATTTTTTGAGAGGTCATTGTCAATTTATAATTTTTTATTACACTTAGGTGTAATAAATTTTTTTTTTTTGATCTTGAAGAACAACTTAATAAGATTCATCAACTCAATGATTTTCTTTGTCGTCTTGATGCCTTGATTGATTGGACGATTTTTCTTGAAATTCTGAATCAGGTTCGTTCCCAAGAACATCAATCTCACGCGGGTTGTCTTTCTTTTCTGATTGCCAACCTTTAACGAAAATTCCGCTGGTTTGTTATAAATATTACAAATTATGTTTACAGAAATTACCAGTCCGTCGAATCCGAAAATTAAGGAAGTTGTTAAATTACGTGACGGCAAATATCGTCGGCGTTCGGGGCGGTTTTTGATTGACGGTATTCGAGAAATCGAGCGGGCATTCTGTTGCGGTATTAAAATTCTTGAAGTGTTCGGCAATAAAGAAACGATTGACCGTTTTTCAAAAAAGTTTGGAAAAAAGGTGTTGCGAACAGACTTATTCTATCCTATTTCAGATGCCTTACTTGAAAAAATTTCTTTTGGTAACAGGAATGAAGGAATGGTTGTTGTTGCCGAAATTCCAGAGAATCCGGTCAAGTTATTTGAAACAACAATTTATTCTGTTCCGGTTCCTCTTCCTCTTCTTGCCGTTTTGGAAGGTATCGAAAAGCCGGGCAATTCCGGTGCTGTTTTTCGCAGTGCGGACGGAGCGGGTCTTAACGGAATTATTGTTGCGGATTCTATTGCCGACCTTTACAATCCCAACACGATTCGAAGTAGTTTAGGGACGATTTTTCAAATTCCGCACACGGCGATGAATTCCGTTTCGGCAATAAACTGGCTTCGGCAACACAAAATTCATTGTGCGGTTTCACGTTGTAACGGTATTATTCCTTACACGGACTACAATTTTTGCCAACCGACGGCAATTATTCTTGGCAATGAGTCGGAAGGACTTTCTGATATTTGGTGCGGAGACGGTGTTACAAGTATTTCACTTCCAATGCGTGGAATTGCCGACAGTCTCAATGTTTCCAACGCCGCCGCAATCTTATTTTATGAAGCCCACAGACAAAGAATAAAAAATTAGTAATATTTCAGCGGAATTTTCGTTAAAGGTAGGCAATCATAAAGTGGGCAATCCTTTTGCCGGAGGCGGGCGACTTTTTGCTATTGCTAAAAAGTTGCGTCGGCGTTAGCCGACAGTGAACCTGATTAACGACGGCAAATGGTATTGCCTTCCATTTTGGAGTCAACAACAGAGGTGGGCGATCCTTTCGTTATTTGCTAAAAAGTCGCGCCGGTTGAGTCGTCATTGATTCCAAAACGGTTTGTCCTTCATAAATATTTTGTTATCGAATCAATACGAATGAGGAAAGGCATTGCCTTTTGGAGTCGATTACAGCACACCCGGCGCGACCGCCCAACGGGCGGATCGCCCATCTCTCTTGGCATTTTTGAGGTGGGCAACCTTTCGCTATTTGCTAAAAGGTCACGCCGGTTGAATCGTTATTGACCCTAACGGTTTCGGCATTTAGCCGACCCATTGGGTCACATATTTATAACCCAAAGGTTACGGTATTTAGCCGACCCATTGGGTCGCACATTTATAGCCCAACGGTTGCGGCATTTACCCGCCCCATTGGGTCGCATATTTATAGCCAAACGGTTGCGGTATTTACCCGCCCCATTGGGTCGGTTAAACACCACACATGATAAATTGCCTACCTTCTTTTTGCCTATTTTCGTGTATTTTGTGTTTTTCGTGTTCAGAAACACTTGAAAAGAAACCCTGAAATAACGCGAAATCGTTACTATCTGTTCGTAAACAGGGAACTATACTGTGTTAGGGTTCTATTAGGTATTTTCCAAAAGATTGAAATTAAGTTTTCGCAACCTCATTTTCAAGCTAATTTTTCTGACGAACCAACCTCAGTAGCATATCAATTTCCTCCAAACCAACCTCATTACCTCATTGGTAATTTTTAATAAGGTAATGAGGTTAGTGTTTTTTTGCCGTTTTTGCTACTGAGGTTGTTTTTTCAAATTGTTTTTGTTAGGAAAATTAGGTTGAAAATGAGGTTGCGAAAACTTATTTTCGATCACTCGAAAAATACCAAACATAACCCTAACGCAGTATATATTGGGAACATTATTCAAAATATTTTTTAAAATATTTCAAAAAACTAGAGTGTGGGCGATAAAATATCCGATAAAATGGGCAAGTTGCATAATAAACAGAAATGTTTTGGAAAATTATTAGAAAAAATGAATTCTGTTCATTAGCAATCATTAGGCAAAAAAATTCGCCAAAAAATTTGCCAAAAAAATTACCGTGAACGATTGACTTTTTCAACAAACACTGAGGTAAATGAGGTAAAAAAATCTTATGTCCGCAACAACTCTACCTATCTCACCCCCCCCCCCTATTTTAACATCGAGTTTAACATCTAAAATCAGTTTCGTCCGAAAAAAATCTTTCCCGACGAAATCTTTTTGGGCAATATTTATAAAAGTTGTTGCCGCGTCCTTGCTCATATCTTGCCTGCTCGGACAAAATGTAAATGCGACAACTTATCACGTCGGCACAGATCAAACACCTTACACGAATCTCGAAGTGTTGCGAACTACCAGCGGACTCACATGGTACGACGGCGATGAAATTATTCTTCACAATGACGATAGTTCATTGACGGCTGCGTTTAATTTTAACGGTAAAAAAATCACAATCGACGGCAACGCGAAAATTTCACCGAATGGAAGTAATTTTCGATTTTTATCGTCATCGACT
>JAISBG010000706.1 GCA_031266315.1 Planctomycetaceae bacterium
GTAGAAACGATCAGATTATTTATGTTCAATAGGACAATCGGATTACCGACCAATACAAATGTCAACGCTTTTAATTGCACTTGTTTCGTTTTTTGGTTTTATTGTTGCTTACAATACTTACGGTAAATTTCTTGCCCGCAAGATATTTCAACTGAGTTCGGACGAGGTGGTGCCGAGTGTGGAATTGCAGGACAATATTGATTTTGTGCCGACCAACCGTTATGTGATTTTCGGTCATCATTTTACGGCAATTGCCGGAACAGGTCCTATTGTTGGTCCGACAATTGCGGTTATTTGGGGTTGGCTTCCGGCGTTGTTGTGGGTTGTGTTCGGGAGTATTTTTATCGGTGCGGTTCATGATTTTACCGCGCTGGTGCTTTCACTCCGAAATAAAGGTCGATCACTCGGTGATATTGCCGGAACCGTATTATCGCCGTCGGCGAAACTGTTATTTCTGATTTTGCTGACCTTTATCCTTGCGGTGGTGGTTGCCGTTTTCGGCAACGTGATTGCGTCCACATTTAAGGATTATCCTCAATCGGTGATGCCGACCGTTATTTCAATTCCGACGGCAATGATATTGGGGATTGTGATTTACCGCTACGGAGTTTCCTTGCTTTGGGCGTCTGTGGTTTCGATTGTCATTTTGGGAATCACAGTCTTTTTTTCCGCAAGTTATCCGGGTTTTTCGTTCCACATGCCGAATTGGGAATCTACTCACGCTTCGCTCAATCCGACCATGCTTTGGACATGGACGTTGTTTATCTATTGTTACTTTGCGTCGGTGTTGCCGGTTTGGTTACTGCTCCAACCGCGTGATTATGTCAACAGTTTGATCCTTTATATTGCGTTGGGGTTGATGGTCTTGGGGCTTGTTCTTGTCGGAATCACGGGAGCGGCGGATTTATTCGGTTCGGCTCCGCCGCTTCGTGTTTCAGAAGCCCGTCAATTGGGGGCGCCACCGATTTTACCGTTTCTTTTTATCACGGTTGCCTGCGGAGCGGTAAGCGGGTTTCACGCGTTGGTTTGCAGCGGAACAAGCAGTAAACAGGTCGCAACCATGAAAGACGCTTCATTTGTCGGTTACGGCGGCATGTTATTGGAAGCGGCGTTGGCGGTTCTTGTCATTTTGAGTTGCACCGCCGGCATCGGACTCGGTATTCCCAACATTCAATCCGCCGCCGAAGCCACCGGCAGTCAAAAAGCAATGGTCGAAACAATTGATGATTTAGAAAACGAAAAATCTCCCGCTTCCGAACATTCCTCTCCTCAAGCGGTGGAGACAGTCAAAGGACGTGAGGCTTGGAATCTTCGCTATAAACGTTCATGGGCATCGATGAATCTTGGCGAACAGGTTGGAACATTTATCGAAGGCGGAGCCAATTTTATCCACGCTATTGGGATTCCAATCCGATTTGGTCAGGGAATTATCGCCATTTTAATCGCGTGTTTTGCCGCAACAACTATTGATGCCGCACTTCGTTTAATGCGTTACGTGTTGCAGGAACTTGGCGGAATGCTTCATATTGCGCCGATGAAAAACCGTTATATTGCAACCGCGGTAGGATTGGCGATTGCGGTAACGCTGGCATTGTGCAAGGCTAGTCCGACCGCTCCGTATGGAACCGGCGGTTTGATTCTGTGGCCCGTTTTCGGTGCCGGCAATCAGGTTGTTGCCGGTTTGACATTGCTGGTCGGCGGTGTTTATCTGATGAGGCGGAAGGTTCGCTCCGTTTATTTGTTTCTGCCTGCAGTGGTCATGGTGGTCATTCCGCTTTGGGCAATGTCCTACAATATCCTATATATATTCCTTGCCAAAGAACAATATCTGTTAACAGTTATTGGGGTTCTTATCATTCTGCTGGCTCTCTGGCTTGTCATCGAAACTTTTCGGGCTATCAGACGGCTTGTCGCTATGGATAAAGAATAACAGATTCATGTTACGCATCAACTTCGTCTTTAATCTTACGGAATAGTTTATTTTCCTGTCCCTTTAGGGACAACATGTTGGTAGAAAAACTTGATTCCAAAACGGAAGGCAACTCAATTTGCTATTATTAATCTAATTCACTGTCGGCGAGTACGCCGACGCGACCTTTTAGCAAAAGGTCACCTACCTACCTTATGATTACCAATTTGACGATTCCGGTGGAAAACACCTAATCCGGTAGAATCAGAAAAAATCGTTTATAGTAGTTTGAGAGTCTGCGGAAGAGAAAAAACTCCCGTCAACTAATACTTGACAGCCTCCGGAAGAGAAAATACTCCCGTCAACTAATACTTGACAGCCTCCGGAAGAGAAAAAACTCCCGTCAAGTAACACTTGACAGCCTCCGGAAGAGAAAAAACTCCCGTCAACTAACACTTGACAGCCTCCGGAAGAGAAAAAACTCTCGTCAACTAACACTTGACAGCCTGCGGAAGAGAAAAAACTCCCGTCCAGTGCCACTGGAAACGTTCCAGAAGGAAAAAAATCGTTTTCGGCAACCGCCGAAAGTTTGCGGAAGGAAAAAAACCGTTTCCGGCAACCGCCGAAAGTTTGCGGAAGGAAAAAAATCGTTTTCGGCAACCGCCGAAAGTCTGCGGAAGGAAAAAAATCATTTCCGGCAACCGCCGGAAGTCT
>JAISBG010000719.1 GCA_031266315.1 Planctomycetaceae bacterium
CTTTTCTCTGTTGAACTACTACGTAGTTCCGGTTGTGGTGTATTACTCAATACCCCGTGCTGCGTTGCACTTGCACGGGGTTATCCATGTTAAAGTCCTACGGACTTAGGAATCATGAACGAATAATAATAATATCACCGTTACTTGGACTTTTCGTGAATGGTTACTTTTTAACTACGGTGTGTAACATGAATAAGAAACAATAAAACTATTGTGTTAGGGTTGTATTGGGTATTTTTCAAGTTTCTAAATAATTATTTTCCTGATTGATCCGAAAAACAAAATAGCCCGATAGGGCTTTATTTTCGTAACCGCAGGTCTTTGACCTGCGGTTACGAACCAACAAAACCACTGCCTGAAAGGCAGAACTTTAGTGGAGAGTTAATAGCGAATAGTTAATAGTGGATAGTTCGCAAGCGGATTTATTGTGTGTTGGTAAATGTAAATTATCTGCTTGTGTTCCCCACTCTCCACTATTAACTAAAATTCTGCCTTTCAGGCAGTAGGTAGTTTATCGTTACACCGTAGGTCAAAGACCTGCGGTTATGAAAATGAAGCCTTATCGGGCTACTCCGCTTTTTGTACCTATTAAGTATTAAGTAAAAGGAAATAGTCATACAAATTTTTAACAAAAATGAAACCGAATCGTTATGAAAATACTAATTTTATGACGAACACAGTATATAAACAAAAAAGGAGTTTTAACCATGCCTCAACTTGATTTAATTTCGTTCTTGCTTGTTTTATTGGTGGTAACAGCGTTTTTGTTTGCGTTGTTATTTCGGTACGGATTTCCTGAACGGTTTACAATTTTTGACGGATTGCGATTTGTTTTGGTTTGGGTTCTTTTTGTGTCGGTTGTTTTGGTGATGAATCAAGCAGGACGTGAAACACTTGACCCAGGACGTTGGCAAAATGAACGCCTTTTTGAACCGGTTGTCAAAGGTGAAATTCTCGGCGGGGAAAAACCGGTCAAAAATCTTTTATTCGGTTGGATTCTTTTTCCGTTGCGAATATTTTCAAAAATCAATGTTCGCGCGGATGCTGTTTTGACGGGAGTTGTGATCTTGTTTCTTGCGGGAGTGTTTCTTGAAATTGTCGGACGGACAATCGCCCGACAATGGCAAAGCCGTTGGACATTGGCAATTCTTATCGGATTCTTATTTCTTGATTTGATGACTTACTCAATCGTCGGTCTGGTTCGACAAATCGGCTGGATTGTGTTTTCATAATGTAACTCATGTTACGCACGGTAGTTAAAAAGTCCTAATTCTACTGGATTCTCGGTGTTTCCCACTGGAATTTTTGTAAAAGTGAGCAATCATTAGGTGGGCAACCTTTTGCTAAAAGGTTGCGTCGGCGATAGCCGACTGTGAACCGGATTAACGACGGCAAATGGTATTGCCTTCCGTTTTGGAGTCGAGTAAGACTCAACCGGCGCGACCGTTCAGCGAACGGATCGCCCACCTTGTTTTTTTAGTTTTTAACGAATATTCTACCTAAAAATTACTTTTTTTTCTAATTTTTTCTGAAGTCTTGACCTTTTCCTGTTGCATTGAACCGGTTTTATTTGTTAGAATAGACCCCTCACACAACAACGGGATTGTTTACCGTTTTTTTCAACAGTGTTCTTTCATTTTGTAGGAAACAGATTTTTCATGACTCACAACCAATCGCTCCGAACCATTTTTTGTATATCTTTCTCTTGCCTCCTTTTTCTTACGGCTTGCCAAAAAGAAATTTCCGGGCAACCGCTTGTTCCACCCAATACCGGCAGTGAAGTTGCCGCAACAACTTCCGCCGGTAGTAATGAACTATTACCGTTGGTTCCCGGTATTCGTGAACGGATTGTTGCCCAAAACTACATCCAACTCTTGGAACAAAATCATATCTCCCAACGGAAATTAGATGCCGCCGTTTCACGCGAAGCCTTGCGGCTTTACATCAAAGGGCTTGACCCGCTTAAACTTTATTTTTATCAATCCGATATCAATAAGTTCCGCACAGAATACGAAGAAACCTTGTGCGACCACGTAAAAAGACGTAATATCCAGCCGGCATTTGAAATTTACAACTGTTATCTTGACCGAATTAAGGAACGTGTTGGTATGATTCTGGAAATCCTCGACACTCCACAAGATTTCACGCTTGATGAGGAAATTGTTCGGGATAAATCGAAAAATTTTACGCTTGACGAAAAAGTTCTTACGGAAAAAGGACTTCAACATTGGCCCCAAACTCCCGAAGAAGCGTATGACCGTTGGCGGAAACGAATCAAAAGCGATATTCTGACCCTAAAATCCGAAGCACGCGATCAAGAAAAAGAACGTCAGAAAGCAATCGCCGAAGGTAAAGAACCCAAAAAAGTTGAACAACGCGACCCGATTGAACGGCTGCAAAAACGCTATCTGAGTTTCAGAAAACGTATGCTGCTCGAAAGCCATATCGCCAACGGCAAAATTCTTGACGATATTAAAAAAGCGGCAAACGATGATGTGATGGAAACATGCCTTTCCGCCATTTCCGGCGCACTCGACCCGCATACCTCGTACATGTCGCCGAAAACTCTCGAAGATTTTAACAATATGATGCGGAAAGCACTCGAAGGAATCGGCGCCACTCTGACTTCCGAAGATGGTTATACGGTTGTCAAAAAACTCGTCAAAGGCGGTCCCGCCGACAAAGCTGGCGAACTCAAAGAGAACGACAAAATTACCGGTGTCGGGCAAGGAAAAGACGGGAAAATCGAAGATGTGGTCGATTCCAAACTCTCCGATGTGGTCAAGTTAATTCGGGGAAACAAAGGAACTATTGTGCGGCTTGAACTTTCTCCGGCAGACGGAACCGCAACAAAAATCATTGAAATTGTTCGGGATAAAGTGAATCTCGATGATCAAGCGGCAAAAAAAGCCGTTTTCGATGCCGGTCGGAAAGCCGACGGAACTCCTTACAAAGTCGGTGTGATTGATCTTCCTGATTTTTATCTTGATATGGACGCTTTTCGGCGCGGCGACCCAAACGCCCGAAGTACAACTGTCGATGTCAAGAAATTTCTTAAAGAGTTCGTGGAAGAGAATGTCGATCTTGTTGTTCTTGATTTGAAGTCAAACGGCGGCGGTTCACTTCAAGAAGCAATTATGTTGACCGGACTTTTTATCGAATCGGGGAATGTTGTTCAGACAAAAGATGAAACAAGCAGCCGACCTCAGCAACGTGATGATCTCGATCCAAACTGTGATTGGACGGGACCGTTGGTGGTGATTACAAGTAAACTCAGTGCCAGTGCCAGTGAAATTTTTGCCGGAGCAATCAAAGATTACAAACGCGGTCTGATTGTTGGCGATTCCAGAACTCACGGCAAAGGAACCGTACAACAAATGCGCGACCTCAGCGAAAATCTCTTCAACAGCAGCAATGTCGATTTGGGTGCCATTAAACTGACAATTCAGGGATTTTACCGTCCCAGCGGTGTTTCACCGCAACGCGAAGGTGTTGCGGCTGATGTGGTTATTCCATCGTACACCGACGCTCTCGAAGATATTTGCGAATCTGACCTTGATAACGCTTTGACGTTGAATAAAGTTTCGCAAGCCAGAAGTTTTCAAATCAAAACGCCCTATGTGACTCCACAAATCAATGAAGAACTTCAAAAACGATCGGACGAACGGGTTTTGAATAACGAAGAGTTCAAAAAACGGCAAAAAGAAATCGCCGCGTACAAAGAACTCCGTTCCCGAAAAACTTCAACCTTGAACGAAGCAAAATTCTTTGAGGAGCAGGAACGTCTTAACGCCGGAAAAACCGAAAAAGAAGAACTCGAAGATTTACTCGACAGTGAAATTAAGCGTAATTATTATCTTGACGAAGTATTGGATATTGGTATTGATTACCTTGATTCGTTGCAAAAAAACGGCATCACGTTTCCTAAAGAACGAACTGTTGTCCAAAAATCCTCTCCGTTCAATATCTTGTTCGGACGATAATTTTTTGTAGTTGATAGTGGATAGTAACGCAGGCGGATTACCAGAGTTTTTACTATTACTTATTATCTATTCACTATTGATTATTCATTATTAACTCTTCACTATTAATTATTAACT
>JAISBG010000732.1 GCA_031266315.1 Planctomycetaceae bacterium
TTCTTCAAACCGGAGAACCGGATTCAATTCGATAGAAGTATTTGTATCCTCATCGTTATTCACAAGCCGGACAACAAGAGTTGCGGCGGTTCCCGGGGCGAGTTGTGAAATGTCAATCAAAATTGTACCGGCTGCCGTATCAAGTTGGACACCGGAAGCGGTGAGCGGTGTCATTCCTTCTGTTGCATTAAAGACGGCATCGCGTCCGGCGGAAATCGTCGGCAACAAGGAATTCCCTTGCGCATCAAGGAGTGCGAGTTCAAAGGCATCCCGAATCATTCCGTTACTGGAAGCGTCAAACAACAGATTACGATAATTAAAAACAAGTGCCGTGCGGTCTGCCGGAACGGTTAAATCGATACGATATTCCGGCGTGAATTCATCCTGTTCCCGTAGTATAATTCCTTTGACATCAACCGTTAAGGTATTACTGCGAAAAGTACCGTCTTCATCAGTTGCGGTTGCAGTAATTCTCCGAATTCCGATTTTATCGTAATGATGTGTCCAGTTTGATGGATTCCCCTCCACTGTTTCAATATTACCATCTCCCCAATCAATTGTCCAATGAGTAATCGTATCCAGACCGGGATCAGTACGGGTCAATTCAAGCGAGTACAAATCACCGGACACAATTTCATTCTCTCCGGCAATGGTCAGCGTCGGCGGAACATTATGAACATGAAGTTCAAGCGGCAGAACATAATCATCATGTTTCCATTGATCCGGCACCGCGTCGCTGTCAAACCAACCGTTCCGTGTTCCGTTATTATTGTCGTACAACAATTGAGTTATAGGACGATAATTGCCGGAATAGTAGGCTTCGCGCGTCATTTCAATTATTTCCGCAACAGTAAACCGATAGGGCAACTTCCCCCAGACGGCACTAAGCAACGCCGAAGCGGATTCGCGCCAGAGGAACGTGAGACTCCCCATGCCGCCGCCGGACTTAATCGCTTTCATCATGATGTGAGGGGCTTCCTCAATTCCGATTATTGCTGCAAAATCGTCCGCCGGCTGAATCACGATCCAACCGATCCGTTCCAATGCCCAAAACGGAGCATTGGCACCGGAATAAACCCGTGCGGGAATTCCCGGAATTAACGTATCAACCGATGTTTTCACCGTAATAGAATAGGACGCTTCCCCATCAGGGTATAAATGAAACGCTTCTGTTGCGCTGCCGTCAACGGTTTCAATGCAGCCATCGCCCCAATCAATTTCCCACTGCTCTATATTGTTACCGTTGCTGTGAAGTGAGAGTTTGTAATGGTTTCCTTCATATCCTTCAGGATCGCCGGAGATACTCGGAGACGTTTCTGTAACTGCATCTTCCAGTAAAACCGTATCACTTGATTGCGCAACATTATAAGCGGGAATACCGTCAATGGTGTCAGGAGCGGGTAAAATAGTGAGCGTAACAGTTTCCTGATCTTCGTCCAGATTATCCGCGACGGGAATCACTTTTAATGTTACATAACTTTGTCCTGCCGGAATATCAACATATCCGCGCCATGTTCCGGTTACAGAATCGTAAACCGTGTCGGCGAAACTCTGATAGTCCGTTCCATACGTTGCCGAACCGCTTAAAGAAAAATAAACCCGTAACGATGCCGAATTATTCTGATGTCCTGTACGTAAAATAGTAAACTCACCCGGATTCAATCCCCGCTCGGAAGCGAAAGCATCACTGGCAATGACGGAAACACGCCATGAATCATCATCAATAATTGAAACCGTTGCATCGGTTTCACCGGGTAAAGTATAATAATTGTTGCCGGAATCGCTCAACAAACTGATTTGAACCGTTTTGACCGATTCCCGTAATACGTTATCATACACACTGACCGGCAGGTCGGCATATTCTTGTCCGGCATCAAACCAAAGAGTTCCAACTTTTGTTGCGGTATCAAATTCTGTTGCTAAAATAAAATCCGTACCAAAAACAGCGGTACTGTTCGGCGTATCCAGTTTGAACTTCACGCCGAGTTTTCCGTCCGTCGAACTCCGGCGCAACCGAACAAGACCGTCGGCATATCCTTCCTCACCGTTTGTAACAGAATCAATCCATACCTGATTGGGCAAATCATCGTTTTCAATCAGGACGGTTGCGGTTCGTGTTCCGGCAAGAATATAGCCTTGCGAATGATTTTCGTCCGCCGCGAGAAGGCGGAGAACAACATTTTTATCAGGGTCGGCAGTACGATTATTCACCGCCGCAATCGGAATATCAACGTAACGTTCTCCATTTTGAAATGTAACAAAACCATCGGCACCCCAAGGCATCGTACCGGGAAGCGAATCATAATCTGTTTCATGAATCGCCGTACTATTTCCGGCATCAATCGTATAGGACACGGTCAAAGTTCCCGACGTATTATCACGTTGGAGACGGATATAACCGTTATGCCCGCCTTCAACCGCGTGTTGTATCGAATCAATTTTAACAACAGAAACAATATCATTATCTGTAACAGAAACTGATTGTGAAATATTGGAGCCGAGTTCGTAATTACCGTTACCTGAGGTAAGTGTAATCGACACTGTTTCCGTTTCTTCAACAAGTTCATCGTCATGAATCAGCACCGGAATATCAACATAAGTTTCGCCTGCCTTAAACGTAACAGTTCCCTGATGACGCACGGCGTCCGTACCGGGCAGATAGGCAAAATCCGTACCGTTTATTGCCGTATTGCTCTGCACATCAATAATGTAACTTACCGTTAAATCCGTATCCGTCAGATCACGCCGCAACCGGAAATAAGCATTACTGCCGCCTTCCGAACCATGTTGTACAGAATCAATTTCAACAACCGCTTTTTTGTCATTATCAATTATTGAAATAGAGTGAGAAGACCGTGTTTCATCAATTGTGTAAATGGTGTTGATGCCGACCACATCCGGGTCGCCGGAAATGATTGTTATTGAAAGCGTTTCTTTCTCCTCAATGAGAGAATCATCTGTAACACGAATCGGCAAATCAATATACTGCTGACCTGCGGCAAACGTAATAAATCCTATTTCGATATTCGTCGGGTTTGTTCCTAGAGGATAATCAATATCATCGCCAAGTGTAACATTTGAGGACGCATCAATTCGGTAATAAATACGCAGAGCATTCGTCGCATCGTCTCGTCCGAATCGAAACAAACCGTTTTGCCCGCCTTCATAACCGTCCTGACCGGTTTCAATCCAAACGGTGGGAGGAATATCGTTATCAATAATAAAAATAGTTGATTCCGCCTTGTCGGAATCAACGACCACATACGAAGGTTCGCCTGTTTCAGAAAATATATCTCGCGATGCTTTCAGTTGCAAGACAACGGATTTCGGATAATTAATTGCCTGATTATCGATACTGATAAGCGGAATCCGTACCGTATCTTCTCCGGCGGCAAAGGTAACTTGTCCTGAAGTCGAATTCGGACTCATACCGGGAAATGTTTCAAAATCACTGTTCTTGACGGAGATACTGCCGCGTTTATCAAATTTGTAATAAACCGTAACGGAATTGACAACATTATCACGTTTCAGTACAAAAAATCCTTCCGAAGTTCCTTCAACCGCATCTTGTCCCGGTTCAAACCAAACGGTTACATGATCATTATCAACAATAAACACTTCGGCTTGAAAACGTTCCGTATCGATAAAATACGTAACACCGGGATTGTAATACGAATTATAAACGGGCGAGTTACCATTGGAATCAGTCAACCGAATTTGAATTTTTTCCATCGGTTCTACAATGATGTCTTCAATAAGTGTAATGGGAATATCGACATAATATTGTTGCGCTTCAAAAGTAATTTCACCCCAATTGTTGCCGTTACTTGTTCCCGGCAGGAAGGTGTAATCCGTTCCGTTACGTCCCCAACCAATATTATTGTAATAACTGTTGTTGTAGTCATTCAGATAATATCGTACAGTAAGCGGCTTTTCCGCATTGTCCCGGCGCACCCGAATAAAACCATCCAGAACCCCTTCTTCCGCGTCTTGCGTTTGATCAATCCAAACAAGAATAGACTCGTCATTATCTGCAATTTCGAGCGTTCCAACTTTTCGGTCATCAAGTGTGTACAATGTTCCGCCCGTTGAACTCACTTGATCTGCCGTCAGTGTTATCTGGACTTTTTCCGTTCCTTCAATAAAATCGTCTTCAAGTACGATAACCGGAATATCAACATAATCTTTACCGTCTTCAAACGTTACAGAACCGTTCGATTGACCGCCGTTCGTTCCCGGAAGAAAATCAAAATCAAGACCATTCTTGCTCCAGCCGGTCGGTAACGTTTGACCGGAATTGCCGCTATTATTCGCGGCTAAAGAATAATACACCGTTAAATTTCCGTTCGTATTATCCCGACGCAAACGGAAATAACCATTTGTACTATCGGTATCATTTTCCTCTCCATTTTGAGTTGTTTCCAGCCAAACTTGGGTCGGAACATCATCATCTGTAATAGTAATTTGTTTTTCCGATTGAGACGAATCGATAAAATAAGTCTCGCCGTAATTGTAACTCTGTGCGTCATTTTGACCCTGAGAGGAGGAGATTAACCGTAACAAAACGGATTCATCCGGCTCTACGTAAATATCATCAATCAGATGAATTGGAATCTGCACTTCGTCCACTCCAACGGCAAAAGTAATAGTGAAACGGTTATTCCATTGGTCGGTACCGGGCAGAAAATCAAAGTCAATTCCGTTTCGTCCCCATCCATCATAACGATAATAACCCCGGTTATAATCACCCAGATCAAGATAGACCGTTAATTCTTTATCGGAATGGTCTCGCCGGAGAACGAATAAACCGTCTGAACCTTCCTGACCATTCTGTGTTTCCGCAATCCAAACCGTAACGGATTCGTCATTGTCCTCAATGTATATTGTTGCAGATTTTTTCTCCGCGTCAAGCATGTAACGCGGTTCCGACTCATTGGTATGAACGAGAGTGAAACCGATTTGTTCCGTTTCCTCAATATAGTCGTCGTCCTTAACGGTAATCCAAATTGTTACCGAATCTTCCCCGTCCGCAAATGTAATGGAACCGCGGTTGTTCCACTCGTCTGTTCCCGAAAGAACATCAAAATCAACACCGTTTTTTGCCCAACCGGGATAATTATTGTAATAATAACCGGAATTTTGATACGGAAGGTCAAACCAGACTTGAAGTGAACCTTCGGTATGGCTTCGTTTAAGGATAATAAGTCCGTTTGCGCCGCCTTCTACACCATTACTGTACGAATCAATCCAGACACGAGTGGGGAGTTCGTTGTCAATGATCTGCACCGTTGCTGTACGATTTTCCGGGTCAAGAAGATACTTGATACTTTCGTCCGAACTGTAACAATCACTCCCTTGCATCAAAGTCAATTGAATCTGTTCATCGCCTTCTACCCAAGAATCGTCAACAGGAACAATTTGAATATCAACATATTCCTGATTACTTGCAAATTCAATAGAACCGCGTCCGTAATAATAAGATGTTCCGGGTAATTGTGTAAAATCTGTTCCATTACGCGCCCAACCGGCAGGAACGGTTGTATAGTATCCGACATTTTTTGTATCAATTTCATAATAAACAAGCAACGATTGCGTTAAATCACCTCCGCTACGACCAAGCCGGACATAACCGTTGTCGCCGCCTTCTTCGGCATTTTTCACTTCTTCAATCCAAACACGAACAACTTCCTCATCATCCGCTATTTCCAATGATGCGGTTTGACGTTCCTCATCAATGAGATAAGTTGTTCCGGCAGTATTCGGTTCTAATGTTATCGTTACAATTTCCGTTCCTTCCATCCGTTGGTCATCAAGAATAGTCACATCAATATCAATAAAATCGACACCGGCAAGGAAAGAAAGTGTACCGCGATTATTTCCGTAACCGGTGCCGGACAGATAATTGAAATCGCGCCCATTCGTCGCCCAGCCTAAAATATTCGGGGTTTGGGCACTGTTTTGTGTTGCCAGACTGAACCAGATAGTTAATGCTTTTGAATCATCGTCGCGATGGACACGAAAAATTCCGTTTTGACCGTTTTCCGCTCCGTCCTGTATTTTCTCCAGCCAAACCGTAACGGAAATTTCGTCATCAATCAGAGAAACGACTGCGGAATTTTTTGTTTCATCAATCTGGAATGTTGCACCGCCGCCGTCGCCTTTAAGGTTACTCAAGGTCAAACGAATATCTTCCGTTCCTTCAATCCAATCGTCGTTAATCGGAGTGATTGGAATATCAACGTATTCTGAATTTTCGGAAAATGTTACAGAACCGTGTGTATTGGAACCATTCGTGCCGGGCAACCAACTAATATCCGTACCGTTTTTCGCCCAACCCGATGTTGCTGTACCATTATTAAGCGGATCAAGGTCAAAATAAACCGTCAATCTCCCTTGTGTGTTACTGCGCTTCAAACGAACAAAACCGGGAGAACCGCCTTCGGTTGCATTCGTTACGGAATCAATCTCAACGAGAATCGGCGGTTCGTTATCGTGAATAGCAAGTGTTGCCGTGGAAGTCTCGGTACTCGTAAAATACGTTATATTATTAGCCGTCCCATCAGAGGAAGGCAATAAGGTCAGACGTACATGTTCGGTTCCTTCCGCTAAAGAATCGTCAATTGCCGTAATAGGAATATCGGCAACATAAGAACCAGCAATAAATGTAACATTCCCCCAACTATTCCATGTGTCAGTACCGGGCAGTAAATTAAAATCAACCCCGTTATAAGCCCAACCTGAGGGACAGTAATAATTGTAACAATCATAATAATAGTAACACCCGCTATTATGGTCATCCAACCGGTAAAAAACCGTTAAATCACGGTCGGCATTATCACGTTCCAATTGAAAACCGCCCGCAGTACCGTCTTCATAAGCATCGGTTGTTGATGTAATCCAAACATTCACCGCCGGATCATTATCAAGAATCGTTACGGTACCGGAGGTGTGGTCAGGGTCAAGATAATAAGTGATTTCCTGAGAATAATAATCGTCATAATTATAGGAACGCAACGTGAGACCGATTTGTTCGGAATTTTCGATCCAAAGATCATCTATTATTGAAATACGAATCTCTGCAAAAGGATTTTCCGCTTCAAAAGTAACACTCCCATAATTACTGTACTGATTCATGCCGGAAAGAGTTTCAAAATCCGTACCGCTTTTCGCCCAACCGGCATAATTGGAGTAATAACTATTACGATAATCAATTTCGTAATAAACAACCAATTCCGTTTCAAAATTATCGCGTTGGAGTTTAAAAATACCGGAATCACCGTCTTCCTGACCATCTTGTGTTTCCGCAATCCAAACCGTGGTCGGAATCGTCGTATCAAAAATGGTCAACGAAGCCGCACGGGAATTGGTATCAATTGTATAAGACGTATTCGATGAAATTCCGGTACGGTCACTCCAATAGGAATTTTCTGTAATAAGAACAAGTTCGAGACGCTCATCGCCTTCAAGATAAGCGTCCGGCAAAGCGTTAATAACAAGGTCTGTGTAATATTCACCGTCATTAAACCGGACATGCCCTTGATAATTTCCTGAGGAACTGCCGGGCAAATAAGGAAAATCTTTACCGTTAGAAGCCCAACCGGAATAACCGTAATAACATCCATAATAACAGCCGTAACTATCGTTACGATAATCAAGTTGATAAAAGGCGGTTAAATCCCCTTGATTATCGTCACGTTCAAACCGGACGTAACCTGCTTGCTCACCTTCGATGGCATCTTGGCTTGAATGAATGCCAACCACAGAGAGCATCTCCCGAACCTCCAATGATTCCAAATGGAGTGAGCGGGAACGGAAACGGAGCGGCTGCATTTTCTCGATTCCGAAAAATTGTATTAGCCAATTCAAAAAAGATTTTTTCCCGGACATAACATTGCTCCTTAAAAGATGTTTAATAGACCAATATTCGTACTAAAAAATATTATTCACGTAATTCACCGCAAACGGATTCAAAAAAACGTTCATGCTCCCGAATCACTTCAGGTGTTCCAAAAATCTTGTTACATTGGGCTTCAATTTCAAGGCTCACGGAACGGCGATATTCCGGTTCCGTACCAAGCCGAACAGCAAAATTAAGGTAGTCATTTATTGTTGCACATGGAAATTGTTCCAGACCCATTCGGCGGTATATTCCCGTTGCAAAATTTTGTATGTGTAAGGAACCGGAAAGAGTCACTTCCGGGATACCATACGAAAAAGCATCAAAAGACGTTAAACCGCCGGCATAAACAGGCGAATCCAGTAAAACGGTCGCAAGCGAAAGCAAGCGGCAGTATTTTTCGTGCGGTAATACGGATAACAGTGTCATCCGGTTACGGACAAAGGTGTCGCCAAGATGAGACCGGAAACGGTCAAGAAGAATATCACGACCGCGCTCATCGCGCCCGAATAAAAGTACAAAATGTCCCTCAGGATCACGTTGACCGATTTTCTGAAAAATTGTATCAAAATCAGGATGATATTTTGATGTCCGGTGCGGACAGAAATAAATGGCTCCATGATTGGGAAGATTAAATTCCGAACGGTAAACCGGTGTAACCGGTCTGGGAAGACGCGGCTGGTAGGTCGGCATTGAGTTTAGTAAAAATAATTTTTCGCTATAATTATTCTGTCCGTTTTCCGATTCCACATAAGAGGAGGACAAAAAGTAATCAATTGCATCGACACCGCTGGTTCCATGAGTACCATAAGAAGTAACTTGAATCGGCGCACATCGTGCAAACGGAAAAAAGTAACTCCACGCATCACTTCCAACTTTACGATAATAAATGAGATGGCACGAAGTACGTCGAACTTGTTCAACAACTTCTTCAAAGGAACCGCCTAAAGGAACAAAAGTGACTCCTTCCGGTTTTATTGTACGTTTACAATGTTCAATACTAACAGACGGAACGAAGACAAAAATATCGAACCGTTGCTTGTCAAGACCATTAATTAAACCTGCGGTGCCGCGCAAAAAACCGCCTTCATGTCCGTGAAGCGCATGAAAACCGATACGCCATCGACCTTTATTATTGTATGGTTTCGGCTGTAACGGTAATGCAGAGGGAAATGCGGAAGCGAAAATACGGCAAAATTTCTCGCGCACTGTTTTACAACTGCGGTTATGATGCGGCAAATGAAAAGAAGGGAAAAAACCATCCGTCGGTAAGGTTCGCCAATCAAGCGGAATGGAGGAACTTATTGCCAAATCAAGACTGGAATGGAGACGTTGCCAATAACGATCTAATGTTGTTACATCAGGAAAAACGGTTGGGCAAAATCCAAGCGGTTTCCATTGCCAAACAGACTTACCGGAAGGTAAACAGGACGCTTCACGATAGAGACGTGCTGAGGACGAAAAATCTTCTTCGCGTGCCATCATCGCCGCACGACGAAAAAAACGCAACGACGTAACAATAGATTGATTAAACGAGGGGGAAGGCAACATGTTACTGTACAATAGTTAAGGAACTTATAAAAGTACCTCCTGTACAAATTTACACGGCTTCCATGCCAATCCGTATCAAACGATACAGATCATACTTAAAAATACAATTTTCAAAAAGGTAACTGCTTTCAAATTTGACGAATAAATCAAATCTAAAAACAATGAGGTCACTCATTTTTAGTATTCGTAATATTTTCAGTGGAATTTTCCTAAATAACTGACTTACTTCCTGTTTAAGAGATAGATGATCTTTTACAAAAAGATTGTTCATCTCTACCTTGTGTTTGTTCACTTTTAACAAAATCCTCCAAAATATTACTAACATTCTTTGTATTCGCAACAATCGCAACGGATACTATGATAATCCCACTCCATTCATTTGTCAATTAAAAAATATAATTTTCCGCCTTTTTATTCATAACCTGTTAAGAATACACGGATTATAAATTTTTTAATTTTCTCGTCTCTGTAAACTTGGGTAAGTGTTCTTTGTATTCGCAACAATCGCAACGGATACTATGAGACCTTCTAAAAACCCCGCTAGCCCCAATGTAGGACTTGTAACCACAAAGGCGACGAACAAAGGTTGTTTATTGTGTTCTTTGTGCGACTTCTTCGCCTTTGTGGTAAAAAATGTTTGGTTCGAAATAGTGGTTTTTAGAACCTGCCTGTAAAAAGAATACAAACATTTTCAATCTTCACCAATAAAGTAAAACCGACAGAATCAACTCTTCCCGATTGGTGCGTTGATAAAATTCGTAATCATAATTGAGTTGTACATCACATTGTTTTGTAACTGTTCCACGAAGTCCCATTCCGAGCCGGACACTGTGATGTCCCCAGTATCCGCTGTCAGCATAAAACGCGCGGCTGTCGGGTACTGCATGATAGGTTGTCCAAACGCGGGAATGTTCATCAAGGAGTTCCGCAATATAAAACGCATGTAATTCCGGCGTCCAGCAGGTTCGTTGTGTAACGAAATCTCTCTGAAATTTTATTCCAAGCGGAAACCTGAGCGAATGATAATTACTTTTCGCTACAGAAAGATTGGCTTCATACCCGCCTGTCTCCAGTATGGCAGGTGTTGCAACATAAATATAATGTAATCCCAAAGATGATGTTACTCGTGCCAGTCCTGCCGGTAATGTTCTTCCCAACTCAATACCAGCCGAAATCAGATCATCATTATATTTCGCCCGTGTTGTCGCAACAAAATTCGCCGGTTCCGAACCGATATTTATTTCTCGTTTCGTTTTATGCCAATTTTTCGCATATCCGATATATTCGTTCAAATACCAATCATTTTTCTGTAACTTTGTATAAAATAAGGTACGAAATGTATTAATTGTACCGCTGGAACGTATTGAATCATAGTGTTGAAAACCGTTTTCGTATCCCAAAACAATACCGGCACTTGTATAATATAACATTCTGGAATTTTCCAATCCCATTGCAATTCCGGTTGTACGAAAATCATAACCGCTGTAAGGACCGATATGACGGCGGTGATTAAAGTCGCCGGTAAACATTCCCCATCGCCTAATCGGGTCAGAACTAATTCGACAGCACTGCGAACAAGGAATACATTCAAAATCTTGTTGCGGTATTATTTGTAGAAATTTTCGTTGCGACATCGCAACAACATCCTGACCTGTAGCAAAAATTTCACCATGCAATTGTGCAAACGCTTCTGGAAGTAAATCGGAGTTTGCGGGAAGATTTGCAAGCGCATCGTAGAGTCTTCCCAATTCACTTGCCCGTCCTGATTGAATAATATGATTCATTCCGTAACCCGCACGGCGCGCGTTCGGTGTCCCGCGAATATCAAATCCCGGTATTGTTTTCAAAA
The DNA here is from genome assembly GCA_031266315.1 of Planctomycetaceae bacterium. Taxonomy (GTDB): domain Bacteria; phylum Planctomycetota; class Planctomycetia; order Pirellulales; family Thermoguttaceae; genus WRKP01. The sequence continues at coordinate 11,298 of JAISBG010000732.1, forward strand.
CCAAATATAAATCGTTACCATCAATTTCCTGAGAAAATCCGAACCCTGCTTTTTCCACGTAATTTGAAAACAAACCTTCCACCCCATCCTCTGTATCAATTATTAAGTACCGCCGGTCACCTGTCATTTGCGCACTATTTAAAACAGAAATATCTAAGGTCGCATCGGTAACAATCGCCGCATTTTCATGAACGACCAGCCGGTCACTACTTGGTGAAGTTTCGTCAATCTGATAACTTCGTGCCGCATCTAAATCAACAATAAATGTAGAACCTTTTTCAAATGTAACACTTTTTTCTACTTCAATTGTTCCGATTTTGTTATTATCCGAATCAATACCAGGAGTAAGTGAACCGCCGTCTTGAATGATTAACGATTCAATAAATCCGTTGCCGGATAATGTTGCCCCGTTCCAAACGTTATAATCGGCTTGAGACCGGAAGGACAAAATATTTTCGTTTCCGAATTGGAGTTGACCCATGCGAATATCTGCTGTGCCGGTGTGACGATTATGATTGCCCAATAAAATAATATCGCCTTCCGATATTAACCGACCATCACCGGAGAGGTCATTATTAAATGTTCCATTAAATAAAAGTTCCAAAGTTGCTTCGTTTTGAATCTGTCCTGTTCCCATCGCGCTAGAATGTGTTGCAGAAATAGTTCCTTCGTCAATGTTCACATCACCATGATAAGAATTGTTCTCTGCTCCTAAAATTAGTGTACCATTTCCTGATTTTGTAATAACACCGGTTTGACCGTCAATGTCGCTAATCTGATCGTAAATACTTAATTGATGCTCAGATTCAATATGTAGTACCGCCCCCTCTTCTCCAATCCGAATTCCGCCGTTACCAATATTTATCGTTGCACTATCTGTTTCCGATGCAGGCGGAGTACCGGAAACTTCCAAAGTTCCGCCGTTGAAAATCAATTGTTGTGCATTTAATTGAGTTCCCTGTTTTAGTACAATCGTTCCATGATCAATCATTTCAATATTTCCCGACGTTGTTGTTCCATAAACTCCAGCAGTATCCGTTCCGTCGGATTCTTCAAGGACAAAATATCCTTGCTGAATTGTTGTATTTCCCGCCATCTCCGAAGTATTCCAGAACAAAACACGTCCCGCTCCGTCCAGTATTACTTGGGAATTTTCTGTTCCGCGAATTGAGTCATGAAATTCAATTATTCCTGTTGCGCCAGGTTTAAGTTGTAACATGGCTTCCGACGCAATATTAATATCATTTTTTCCAATACTGTCCGTATTTCCTTTATATTGAATCGTCCCGTTTCCTTCAAGAACGAAAATCCCTCGCTCTTGTATTGTTACGGAACCGCCCGAACCGTTTGAAACTGTATTCGTAATAGAAAGAGTCTTTTCCGTATCAACAGTAAATCCACCCGCCTTACCTGCTTCAATAATAAGATGATGATTATCGTTGCCAAAACTGTCAAAAACGATATCATCGGTTATTTGAATTCGCGCTGTATGAGCCGCATCTGATTCTGTACCGGAAAAACGAACAATTCCTAATCGTGCGCCAATTTGATCTGCTTTTGAAATAGAAACATTACCTCCTTCAATTTCAAATGTACCAATATATCCGCTATTATCCGCATTGAGAACAAGTGTTCCGGCATTGATTTTGCGTAACAATACATCTTCCGTTGCACTGGCAATAGAATCAAGTGTCCGGTCTGTTGCGGTGCTGTTTCCGATAGTAAGAATATTTCCGTTTGCAATATCGAAAACGGTATTTGCTGTTTGAAATTCATTATCCATGTACAAAAATCCGCCGCCGCTCACTACCCGATTTTCGTTATAAAGAGTATCTTTTGTAACTGTTATAATCACTTCGCCATTATTGTTGTAGATTCCGCCGCCGTATTGTGATGCCGCATTATTATTGAATTCGGGATTAATGAGTGTTGTGGTACCGAAATCATTATAAAAGGCTCCGCCTGATTCTGCCGAATTGCCGTAAAAAATGCCGTTGGCAAGAGATAATGTATCATAATTCACTAACGCTCCGCCATACCGGGACGCAATATTTTCTGTAAATGTCGCGCTATTGGTAATGGACATTATTCCGTAATTGAAAAGTCCGCCGCCGTCCATCGCAATATTGTTGCTGAAAACAGCATTGGCAATATGAACGTCTTCTCCTTCATTATAAAAGGCTCCGCCGAAAGCGAGTGCAGTGGCTCCTGATTGTGATGAGGCGGAAACCTGATTCTTAGTAAAAGTCAATGTTCCTGTAACTGTCATCGTTCCTGAATTGAACAAGGCACCGCCAACTGCTTCGCCCAAGGTTTCACTTCCGACGACATTGGCATGATTTTGATTTTCGGTAAAAAGCGCATCGGTAATATTGAGAGTTCCCCATTCGTTGGAAATAGCACCGCCTTTAACGTAACCGGAAAATCCGCTGATGGTGCCGCTGACACGATTCTTTTCAAAAACGGCATACCCGGAACTTCCGGCAACAACCGGTTCAATATTTAATGTTGCAGACATTATATTGATTGCCCCGCCGTAATCGACACCAACTGCGTTACTAATATTGATGTAATCCAGAATAACCGTTCCATCAAAATATTCGAGGAAACGAGAATTATTTTTCATATCAATTATTCGAATCTGGGGTGTGTCGGAACGAATAGTGAGCGGAAGTGTCAACTGACTACTGAGTGTTCCGTCGTCCTGATGCAAAATAATTGTATCATTTGAGCTTAGCAGACCGGATGCAACCAATGTTGCTAAATCGGCTGAATCTTGCGGCAAATCATACGTTGCCGACTGTACATAAATTGGGAACAGCCATAAACCTGTTACGAACAATGAAGCAAATATTATTGGTTTCATTTTTTTATTCATTGGTGTAAAATTGAATAATAGTAATATTCCAGTGGAATTTTCCTAGACAACCGGACTTATCCCATAATTTATGGGTAAAATTCAAGGGAGGACAACTTTCGCAGAAAGGTTACTCACCTTGACCTTGTGTTTGCTTACTTACCTTTAACGAAAATTTTGAAATACTCCGATACTTTATGTTTCTATGAGTACTTGAACGGTAGGTCTCGTGGTGATGATGAAGTGCGATACCCGGTAATTTGAGTATATTTGTATCTTCTATCCGTCTTGCTGTTTCGCAGACGGTTGTCGGCAACAGAAGTGTAATTAAAACACCGATAATCGTAATAACAACTAGAAGTTCGGCTAATATAAAGCCGAATAGTGAAAACCGAATAAGTTGTAAGAATCTTGCAGAGAAATATTGGGAAAGTCCATGCTTTACGTAGCCATTCTTGACTTTCCTCTGCAAACGCCCCCCCCCCCCTGACTTGCCCATTTTAACATGGCGATTTTTACCAAGTTATTATGGTTTTGGAGGAGGAGTAAATTTTTCGGAATGTTTTCAATAAAGTTTTTCATCGTCGTGTTTATAATTTTGCAAAATTTCATTGAACTTTTACGAAACGTTTGTAACAAAACAACACTACACGGCAAAAATGTATCGCAATTGAATAATATTCAAGGGGATTTTTTCTTTTGTGAAGTTTTGTGATATTTTAGTGGAGTTTTCTTAGATAACCGATTTATTTCCTGTTTTTGAGTAAAACTCAAGATATAAAGAACCTTCAGTGCAAGGTTTTCTACCTTGCTGTTGGCTCACTTTTAACGAAAATTCCTCTGAAATATTACGAATAAATAGGAAACGAACTTCACTGCGGTGGACTTTATGAAAAACGTTTCGGTTTGTCAAGGGCAATTTTATGCAGATTTTTAATAGAAATTTGACAAATTTTTCTGTTAAATTTAAATATAACAAAAAATTATCCAGATTGTTTCGTATTTTGGGAGAAAAGTAGAAAAAGGAGGCTCAGAGAATTTTTCCGTTTCACACATTGGTAGTGGAAAAATCGGGAGATTGTTGTTGTCATACTGAAAAACACCATGAAACAATGAGTAAAATGAATTTTCCCGCTCGCGAAGTAACAGGTTTTCCCTCTTTGCGGCTAGGAACGATTTGAACGGAATGGATTTAAATAAAAAATTTTTTGAGTTACAAACTCTGATTTATCAAGAAGTTATGTAAAATTCCATTCAAAAAATGAAAAAATCAGTAAAATTTTTGGAAAATTACTTTGCATCTGCCCATTTAAATGCTATTATTTATCTGTTGAGAACGAGCAATCGTTCCGGCAAAACTCGAAACGGTTTATTTTGCTGTTTCGGTTTAATTTTATTTTCGTCTATCCGCCAGATTGAGCAACTGACTGGTTGGATTTCGGCATGGTAGATCATAGAAAG
>JAISBG010000737.1 GCA_031266315.1 Planctomycetaceae bacterium
GAGTATTCGGAACTTTTTTCAAAAAAATTCATAGGGACTTGGAACTTGTTTTATCTATCTTGCCTATAATTTTATCTATAGCACCTATTATGTCAAAAAGATGTGTAGATACTTTTGGCATCTTACGCGACGCTCCCTAACGGGAGCCACGTAACTTTAAGATGCTACAATAATTTTCTACACGGAAAATCCGTTAGTCTTGTAGAAAATTACAGTTCGCCGAAGCGATTTGATAACTGTTGACGTACTCGAATTTTTTAACACCCGAATAAAAATTCGGGTGACTTATTCTTTCAAAACGGAAAAATATCTCCAAATGTTAAAAATTAAAAATAAAAATCAATTAGGGTAGTCATTTTACGTAATAGTTCAAAAGGTGTCAAGCCCTCACAGGAAAATTTTTTCCTGTTTGCGGGAAATCACATCGTCAATTACCCAACTGGCGCGGCACTTCAACGAAACTTTTGATGAATTGCCCACTTCTTTTCGCATATTCGTGTTAAAAATTTAAACGCGGAATACGATAAATCATTCACGAATTTGACCATTGCCGTAAACGATATATTTGTACGTTGTCAGTTCTTTAATACCGCAAGGACCACGTGCGTGGAATTTGTCCGTACTGATTCCGATTTCCGCTCCCAATCCGAATTGACCGCCGTCGTTGAATCGGGTACTGGTGTTAACCATCACAGCGGAACTGTCAATCCGAGTCGTAAATTCACGCGCCGAATTGATGTCCTTCGTAATAATTGCTTCCGTATGACCGTCACTGTAACAGTTAATATGATCAATCGCTTCATTAAGTGATTCGACAATTTTAATAGAAATCACGGGACCATGAAATTCCGTTTTGAAATCAATTTCTGTTGCCCGAATTGCTTCCGGAAAAAGCGAACATGTTTTCGGGCAACCGCGTAATTCAATATTTCGTTGCAATAACGCATTTGCCAATCGTGGCAATAACGAAACAGCAACCGCCTGATGAATTACCAGCGATTCCGCCGCGTTGCAAACTCCCATCCGCTGGCACTTTGAATTGACAAGTACTTTTTCCGCAATATCCGGATCAGCAAATTGATCAATATAAACGTGACAATTACCCGCAAAATGTTTAATGACCGGCATTGCGGCTTCGGCGGTGACGTGGCGAATAAGACTTTCACCGCCTCGCGGAATCGTAACAGTAATCTTGTCCGCCATTTTGAGAAATTCGCCCACCGCGTTACGGTCTGTGGTTTGAACCAGTTGCACGGCATCTTTCGGCAATCCGGTCTCTTCGGCTGCCTGTGACAAAATTTCCGCCAAAACCATGTTGGAATGAATCGCTTCTTTACCACCACGCAAAATCACGGCGTTCCCGCTTTTGATACAAATTGCCGCTGCATCGGGTGTAACATTAGGTCGCGATTCATAAATGAAAAAAACAACTCCAAGCGGAACACGAACTTTTTGAACTTCAATACCATTCGGACGAATTGTTGATTCGATAATATTTCCAACCGGATCAGGAAACATCGCAATTTCACGTAACGCTGTAACAATTTCGCCAATCCGTTTGGAATTGAGCAAAAGCCGATCCGTTTCCGCCGGCGTTAAACCAAAATCAGGTGCGGCGGTAATATCCTTTTGATTTTCGGACAAAATTGATTCGTTTTTTTCTTCGATCAACTGTGCGGTACGTTCCAGCCAAGCGTTTTTTTGCGCTCCGCTGACTCCCGGCATTAAAAGCGACGCCGCTTTAGCACGAACCGCCATGTCAAAACAATATTCTGAAATGTTCATAACTGATTAATCAATAGGCAACATCTAAAAACCTTGAGCAAAGATTATTTTTTGACAAGATAGACACGACTTACTGGATTTTATTTGATTTTTTATCATGTAAATCCTGTCAAAAAATAGGTTTTTAAAAGTCGCTAATAGTTAATGGAAAATTGGAAAATAAATAATTATTCCTTGATTTCGAGGTTATCGATCCAGAGTGTAACACCATTTCCGGTTGGTTGAGAGTAGAGTTCGATATTTTTTACGTGTGTTCGGGAACCGAAAATACCATGATCAATCCGTTTCCATATTTCGTTACCGGAAAGCGGTATTTGAATCGGAACCCAATCGGATTTCGCATGTTCTAATATTGAAACGAATTTTTCCCTGTCTGCCGGAACAAATTCGATAAACCCGCTTTCCGTAACAAGCCGTAAACTGAACTTCGATAAAATCAATACTTTATCAACACCTTCCGGCTTAACCGGTTTGAAACCGGCGTTTACCTTGTCGGGAACAAACAACGAAAAATGAATCTCACGAAGTTTTCCGGCGTCAAAATCCGCCAACCCTTGCGAGGGCCACACAAGCCGAAATTCCGCATTGCTTTCCGAGTGAATCCGCAATGTTTGATTATGTGTCAGCGAATCTTTGGGTTTATCGTCCGTTCCCAATGCGTCGGCAATATCGTCAAGAGTTTTTTTGGTTTTCTCTCCCACAACTGGCGGATTCTTATCCAGTGAAATCTGAATTTGCCCATCGTTTGCTGTTTGAGCGGTAAATAATGTAAGCGAATTTTCGTCAATTTTCCAATTTGCCGCGGTGTATTTTGTTACTTCCTTTTCGAATGTTTCATTTTCTTCTTCGTCATCGCCTTCATTAGTTTCGTCATAGAGTTCCGACTGATTAGCGTGGTGTGACAGTTCGGAGCGGAATAACACGCTTCCTGCCAAAAAACCGACAAAAAAAGAACTACAGGCTCCAAGTAAAACAAGAACAATTGTCAAAATACAAGAACTTCCTTTTTGATAGGGACCTGTCGCCCAACCGGAAACAATCGGAGATTGTTCATTTTTCACACCGTCCGGAACCGGTATTGTTCCCCATTGTTCGGTTTGCTCGGTTAATTCGATCTGTTCGGTTGGTTCGATTTGCTCCTGATTCGGAATGATCAGAGCGTTTCCACATTGATTACACCGGACTTCGCGACCCGCAAGCCGATCAGGTAATTGGTATTTCTTTCCACAGGAACAATTAAAAGTAATCATAGGTGTTGAGCGTAAACAAATTGGTCTGCCCCGTAACATAAAGCGTATCGCCTTACCGATTACGAATCGACATCAACCGCCGGAATTATCGGACAAAATAAAGTATTGAAACGAAATCGTTCCAACCGTTACCGAAACTAAAACAATGTTATTTTACCTCTTTGGCAAAAAAATTCAACCGAAAAGTTCGGCAGTAAGATTACAATTTTTTTCCTCGCCCCTTTAGGGGCAACGCATATTAACCCACCGCAACGCGGTGGGTAACAGTTTCTCCGCAACAATCAATGCAAAACGGATTGGCATTGCCCTTTCAGGGCGAAATTGACGGGGAGGATTTAACCCACCGCGTTGCGGTGGGTTGTTACGCATTGCCCCTTGCGGGGCGAAGGAAAAAATCGCAATCCTACTCAACTGAATAGTTCGGTTTTCCAATATTTCAGACATTTTCGGGAACAAGATAAGGTTTCCGATAATTTCTTGTCAATAATTCATCGGCGGCGGGATTGCCGACGAATTTTTCTTTGACCGAATCGAAGGTCAGTTTTTGTCCCAAAATAAATTGAGGATCAGTCAAATCCGGTAACGCATCGGTTGTGTTTTTTATGACATTGCTCAACGCTTTCTGAACAATCGGATCGTTACCGAATGCGGACTTAATCGAATCAAGTGATGCGGTTTCGCCAAGCCGATAGGAAATATTGCCAAGATGACAGTGGGCAGCGGAAAAATGGGCTTCGGAAATATCAGCCCGAAGTTGACTTCGATCACGATTCCGTACACATTGGACGAAGTTGGTAAACACACTTCCTTCGGGTTTTTCGTACACAGCTTCGAGTTTCACTTTTTCTTTTGCCGAATCGTAAGGAAAAAATTCCGAACCGCGAATCATTCCCTGATCGGTGTACAATTCGACTTCGACAATCGGTTCCCAATCGGTTTTGGGTTTAACGAGACCGCGTGTTTCAAAAAGTAATTTTACATTACCGTAATCGTAAAGGCAAAGTTGTTGATTGGGAGTTTGCCCTTGATCTTTGAACCCTTTTTCCGGTTCATTGACATATCGTTCGCCGAAAGCGATAACACTTTGGGGCAATGTCTGTTCGGTCATCCAACGGCAAACATCAATTTCGTGAACGCCCTGATTACCAATGTCGCCGCAACCGGTATCCCAGAACCAATGCCAATTGTAATGGACTAAATTCCGATGAAACGGTTGAAGCGGTGCCGGACCGAGCCAAATATCCCAATTCAATGTTTCCGGCGGAGTTTCTTCGGGTTTGAAACCAATTGACCAACGCGGTTTGCAACAATAACCTTTCGCAATTTTCAGAGTTCCATATTTGCCGCTTTTAAGAGCTGCCAGATTGAGAAATCGTTGAGCGGAGGAGCGTTGTTGGGTACCGTGCTGAACAATCCGTTTATATTTTTCCGCAGCCTCCACACATTTTCGACCTTCAAAAATATTATGGGAACACGGTTTTTCGACGTAAACATCTTTTCCCGCCTGACACGCCCAAATGGTAAAGAGTGAATGGGTATGATTACAAGTGGCAATTGAAATAGCGTCGAGATTTTTGTCGTCCAAAGCCTTTCGGATATCCTGTACACAAATTGGTTTGTTACCGTAATCCCGTTCGACTTTTGCGGCGATGGGACCATGTAATTTACTATCGACATCAATTAGGAATGTAACTTCGGCGTCTTTCATGGAGCCGAACTCTTTGATATGACTTTGCCCGCGTCCGTTGACGCCGACAACGCCAACACGTAAACGTTCATTGGCACCAAGAACCTGACCGGATGATTGAGTTCCTGAAATTGTGAATGTCGAAGCCATTCCGAGAACAGCCATTGATTTTTTGACAAAAGATCGGCGAGTGAGTGTCATAATTAAAATTTTTGTAAATGAATTAAAAATTTCTGATTCTACCGGATTAGGTGTTTTCCACCGGAATAGTCAAATTGGTAATCAGTAAGGTAGGTGACCTTTTGCTAAAAGGTCACGTCGGCGTACTCGCCGACAGTGAATTAGATTAACAATAGCCAATTGAGTTGCCTTCCGTTTTGGAATGCAAGTTACCAACCGTCAACAGGGGCAAGTCGGCTATCGCCGACGCGACCTTTCAGCGAAAGGTCGCCCACCTACCTGATGATTACCTATTATTTGACGATTCCAGTGGGAAACACCTAATCCGGTAGAATCAGAAAATTTTTGTAAATGAATTAAAAGTTTTACAAATTAAGTTTCCAGATTTAACGAAACAATCAACTTTAGGCTCAAACCTGATTCTCTCGTTACAGTCTTTCAAACAACGATCTTTATAGTATAACATCATTCAACTCCATGTTTCAAGATAACAGATTAAAAAAAATCGTAATTTTCGTTAAAAGTAGGCAATCATCAGGAGAGCAACCTTTTGTAGGTAGGCGACCTTTCGCTATTTGCTAAAGGGTCGCGTCGGCGATAGCCGACTTGCCCCTGTTGACGGCTGGTAACTTGATTCCAAAACGGAAGGCAACTCAATTTGCTATTGTTAATCTAATTCACTGTCGGCGAGTACGCCGACGCGACCTTTTAGCAAAAGGTCGCCTACCTACCTGATAATTACCAATTTGACCATTCCGATGGAAAACACCTAATCCGGTAGAATCAGGAATTTTTCATAAACGGTTACTTGAAAACTATTTCAAAGAACTCTTGCTATTTTTTTGAGAATTTGTTAAAATTTGTTTAACAATTGCGAGTCAGAAATTTTCGGTATATGGGATTGGGTTGGTGGTATCGATGTTGCTTGTTTAAAAATATGTTATTTTTTTTCATTTTATTTTTGTTGACCTGTTGTATTACATTCTTCCAGTCGGGTGAATTGTCGGCTCAGATTTTGTTGGATACATCGCCGGGTTTGATTCAACAAGATCATACGCAAAGTTTAACCAATCCGGCGGAAAAAAGAATGATCGGAAATTCATCTTCGTCTAATCCGCTTTTCAATAATACGAACAAAAATGAAATAGGAAATTTAGATTCGCTCAATTCTCCGCTTCCTTCTCCTTTTGGCGGTTCCGCTACCGGCAGAACCAATATTACTCTAAATGATTTTTCGGTCGGTTCAGCTTCTAATATCCCTCTCCCTTCTTCTTATGGAGCGTATTCTTATGGCAGTTCCAGTTGGTTTCGCCCCGGTATGACACGGGAAGAATATGTTTTGCGTCAGGCGGAAGAAGCCAAAATGAGGGAATACAACCGCGAAGAACAGGAAAGCCGGTTGAGACGGCAATTGGAAGTTGAGAAAGGGATTCGAAAGGGAATTTATTCTCTTTTTAACGAATCTCAAAATTATCTTCCCAAAGTATTGGCAGAAGATTCTGATCCCATTGATATTTTGTCCATACCGCCGATTGAAACTCCCACACTTCCGAAAACATCGTCGTCGTCCAATTTGCCTGATTCGCCTAAAACTCTTACGAGCGACGAACTTTTCGAACAAGAATTGAAAACTCAAAGAGCCGCCGCAGAAGCGTTGGAAAATTCCGAGCGAAAACAATTGGAACTTGACGCGTTAAAAAAACGTGAAAATGACCGGAAACGTTGGCTTCAACAACGGGCAGAAGCAGAACGCGGAGCGAAATTGTTCCAACTATCGCCGTCATTGCAGTTAAAAGACAAAATGTTGAAAGAAGGTTGGTGTCTTCT
>JAISBG010000746.1 GCA_031266315.1 Planctomycetaceae bacterium
GGGTTAAAATCCTGCCTTTCAGGCAGTGGTCTCTTTGGTTCACAGCCGCAGGTCGCTGACCTGCGGTTATGAAAATACTGCCTTTCAGGCAGAGAAAAAAATACTACGGAATAGTTACGCCTTATCTATCTAACTACTCATCACTCATCACTAATCATTGCCCACACCTCGTGCGATGATGAAGGTGACGGTTTTGTGTCCTTTGTATTTTCCTTTGCCGTGAATGGTACATTCGGCGTTACCTACATGGATATTGTTTTTGTAGGTAATATTGAAATCTTTTCCGAGTTCAAGCCGGAATGTTTCCTTTTCGGTTGGGTAGAGGACTTCCGGCACGAGGGTGCAAGGTACGCCGGTGTAAGGTTGTTGTTTGATGGGGGCGGGTTCGGCGTGGGCAATGTTGTGCTTGGCGCGGTGAAATTCTTTGTTGAGGTATTCGATTTCGGGATTCAACTTATCAATCAGCATGGCAAATTCAGGCGAAGTGTTCAACGCCGCCCCCGAATCAACCAGTATAACAATATTATGCCAAACATCCTCAATCCCGCGCCGCACTTCGGGAAAACTTTGTTCCGGTTTGTTGAGCGTTTGTGCTTCGCGTTGTTCCATCAAACTGATGAAAGTAATTAACGCCGATTGGATTTCGGGAATCCATTCCGTGAGTTTTACGGTTTGGACATCTAATGCGAGGTCGCCGGTGAGGTGAACGAGTATTGCTTCCACCGCACCGACTTCCTGCAAATAGGGTTTGCTGATTACTTTGCCGTAACTTTTCAGCATAATGTGCAAGTGTTCGGCGGCGGTCGCTTCTGCGATTATGGAACTGTAACGTGCGCCGTTGACTTGGGCTGCGAATCCGACAAGCGCGTTGTCGAGATGATGGTCGGCATCGGCAATCTCGGCGGTCAACGCGCTTTTGCGATACCATTCAATGCAAGCGGTTTCCTTGACAAACCAATCGTTCAATTCCGGAACAAGTTGCCCAAGTGCGGACATTACATAATATCCCGCTTGATTGATTTCTCGTGTTGCCCGCTCAAAAAACCGGTAATGAGCCTCATTGGGCAATGTTCTAAATGCCAAAACTGTAAATTTTATCATTTTGTGTATGGTGTTAAAAAAAGTTTAAAAACATAGTGCTTTTTTTTCCCCAACAGCGTTGGCAAAAAAAAGACATAGTGCTTTTTTTGTCCCGACGGCGTTGGCAGGAAAAAACACAGTGCTTTTTTTCCCCGACGGCGTTGGCGGAAAAAAGACATAGTGCTTTTTTCTTCTCGCCGGTTGCGAGAGAAAAAAACACAGTGCTTTTCTCTTCTCGCCGGTGTCGGCAGAAATACAACGCGTATTTCTGCTTTTGCGGGTCAAAGTTGTTGAATATTCTATAAATATACACAATTTGTTTCGTTATGCAATCAGTTCTCAGCAGGATTGCAATTTTTTCCTCCGCCCTGCAAGGGCAACATAAGCCAGCCCACCGCAACGCGGTGGGTAACAGTCCCGCCCGAACAATCGCCCTGTAAGGGCAACATAACTATTATTATATTTTCCATCGGTATGCTGCCCTTTCAGGGCGACGTGTTATTGAATCTCACCCGCCGCGTTGCGGCGGGCTGGCTTGTGTTGCCCCTAAAGGGGCGGGGGAAAAACTTGCAATCCGACAGATCATGAACCTTACCAACATGTCGTCCCTGACGGGACGGAAACATTTATCCTAACGGGGCGTAAACATTCATGTTCCTTTTATTCACATTCGGTGCAACACGGGCAGAATTTTTTGACTAATTGTTTTCCTCCGTAATGCCAGAGGAAATAGTCGAGTCCTGCCCAACGTCCCGCCGGAATTGACGCAAGGAACAGCATGGCGAGGAGTTCGACGGTATCCTTGCTGATAAACATGAAATTTCCAACCGCTGTCGGCAAGGGCGGATAAACACCGGGAACCGGATAAGAGGTTAAAATGACATTGACAAGGAAAACGGCTCCGCCCAGACAGGCTAAACGGTTGCAAATTCCGAGAATCATACAAAGTCCAATTGCCGAAAGACCGTACATGACCGCTAAATCCAATGCCCGCATTTGACGTTGCACACAGGGATTCGGGAAAAATTTCAGATAACCGCGTTCCGGTTCGGTGATAATTTTTCCGCTTTCGCCGGCGAGTTGCGGTGAAACGATTCGGGCAAGATCGGATTGCAAACCGTCGCTCATTCCGTCAAGCATTGCAATCCATGTTCCCGCCTCGCCGCGATATTTCATCATGTCGTCCCAACGGCGTTTTTGTTCAAACGCCGTATCGTTTCGGAGTGTCTGTTTTGTCTCTTCGTAACGTTCCTTGCTTTCCCGAAAAGCGTTGATGTCTTTCTCAACGTCGGACGCTCCGTTGCGGAGCGATTCGAGATAACGGCTAAATATATCAGCAACATCTTTTTGTTGTTTTTCATTGAGTTCGTGTTTCTTGAGGAACTGGTCATAAAATTTGTTCCATGCGTTTTCGTAAGCGATAAACGTTTTTTGTTCTTTTCCTTTGGCGTCTTTAACGGACGCAATTTCGAGCCGTTGCAACCCGTCAAGATCGGGCAACATCCCGTAATACAATTCAGCGGTTGGTCCTTTGGCAATACCAAGAAACCCTTTAGCGGAAAACCCTTCGGCGGGATCGAATTTGTGTAAACCTTCGTAGAAAAAATGCCAACCGATAGCGATTCGGAGCAAAACGATCAACACAAGAGCGATAAAACCAAAACGAAACGAGGAATATTTGATATTACTCAAGGGAAACTCCTAAATGAAAAACGTGAAAGAATGTTTGGAAATCAACATGATTCCAATGATAATTTTAACGTCGAAGTCTCATTCTACTAAATTTACGTAAAATAAAAAGATAGGTGATTATTTTTATCAAAATTCCGCGTAGAGGGGAATCTCTAATAATTCCTTCTGATTCTACCGGATTAGGTATTCAAGCATTAAAAAGTTCGTTTTAAACGCGAAAAGAGGTTGGGCTATTTATCAAAAAGCCCGCTGGGCGGTTGCGCCGGATGAGTTTGCATTGACTCCAACACGGAAAGTAACACTATTTACCGTCGTTAATCGGGTTCATAGTCGGCTAACGCTGACGCGACCTTTCAGCGAAAAGTCGCGCCCACCTGATGATTGCCGATGAAATATTACCCCATTATTTTATTATTTCGGCGGAAAACACCTAATCCGGTAGAATCAGAAAAATTTGTAAAAGTAGACAAACTAAGGTGGGCGACCCTTCAATAAAGCTTTTGACGAATTGCTCACCTTGATTAACATATTGACGATGATCCTAAAAGTTCCAAAACAACAAAATTTTCTCAAAAAAAAGATTTCTCTTGACATCTGGTTTTATTTTGTATAAACTATAGAAATATTGAATCGACGTTGCGTATTTTTGCCGTATTGTTTTGCGGCAAACGCTTCGCGATGATTTCATGAAACCTTATAAAATAAGGAACACAACGATGAAAAACTTTATTGAAAACGCTTCGAAAAATTCACGGAACCATTTGGTAAAAATTTCTGTGAAAAGTCAAATGTTAAAATGGACAAGTCAGTGGGGGGGCAGTATATAGGAGAGAGTTAAGAAATAATAGAGAAAAG
>JAISBG010000073.1 GCA_031266315.1 Planctomycetaceae bacterium
TTAACGAATTGGCACTCGGATAATAAAACGCTTCACCAACACCGGTTGTAATGGAACGAAAAAGAATCAGCATAACGAGTCCGTTTGCCCAACCGGTCAACAGTGTTCCGCAACTGAAAATCAGCAAACTGCCGAAAACAATATTGCGGCGTTTAAAAATATTTCCGGCAAAACCGGCAAGAGGAACGAAAATTCCGTAACAGACGGTAAAAATTGTCGCAACAAGTCCGAGTTGAACATCGCTGAATTCCATATCGTTTTTGATCAACGGTAAAACCGCACTAAAAATCTGCCGGTCGCCTTGATTCAAAAAATACGCAACCCAAAGGAGAACTAAAAGTTCCCATTTATATGTTTTCGGAATTGTTGAATTTGTTTTGTCCTGCATGTTATTGTACATTTTTTATGTTTATTTGGAATATTATTCTGTACTATTTGACAGAAATTTCCTTACTTTGGGCGTTACCGTTTTTGTCAGTCCATGAAATTTTGTAATTTCCTTTGAATCCTCTGAACGGAATTGTAACATTTTCACTATCGGTTTTTTGCACGATATTTGTTTTCCATTCGTGATTGATAAGCCGGTCAAGTGCGAAGTAGGCAGATTTCGGTTCCATTTTTCGTGTGAATAATCCCGATGTTGTCGGTTCACCCGGCGCGCCGCAACCGTCAACGAGATTCCACCACGTAATCGCCGCCATTGATGACCACGAAAACCATTGCCGATAGAGATTTCGTGCGATATTTGCTTGAATTTCACGTCCTTCGGTATCGTCGTTTGGAGCGGTAATTGTAATTTCGCTCAAATGCAACGGGACACCGGCTTTTTCAACGGTTGACAACATATTGTACACTTGTGTTGGAGTTTGAATTTGTGCGCCTTTCGCAATATCCGCACATTGTTTCGGATTGAAAAGATGCATTTGTAACCCCATCATGTCAATCCGAATCCCACGTTTTCGCAAATCATTCACTTGATTAACGTAATTCTGATTATTTGCGTAATCATTAATACACTGCACCACATCCGGCGGAAAAACTTCATTGGAAATCTTGAACGCCTTGAACGTGTAATCACGCGGCAAAATACCGTAAGACCCTTTCGGATTCTTTTCGTCATACTTCGGATGATGCGGATTGAGCGCATCGACGGAACTTTCGTTTACAATATCCCAACGGTTAATTCGGCTTTTATAATGTTGCGCTAATTCACGGATTCGTTTTTCAAATTGACGTTCCATTTCCGATACGTTTTCTTCTTTCTTTGGAAGCCACGTAGGATGATGCCAACGGTCATTGCCCCAAATGATCGGATGACCGTGACGATAAATACCATGATTTTCACAATATTCCACCATTTGATCTGTTGCCGGACGACGCCAGAATTTTTCCTTGAGGCAATTTTCTGTTTTTGCCCAAAAATCGGGATTGTCTTCGGGAGATGTTTCGTAACGCAAATTGCCCGACTCCGGTTCAAACGGTTTCCAGTAAAACGGAATTACCGCCGAATTAAATAACGTATGATAAACTGCTTTATATTTGTCATCGAGTTCCTTTGAACCAAGTTGTCCAAAGTTAAACATATTCGCACCAAAAAGAAATTCGTGCGAAATTTGCTCAATTTTAATTTCGCTACCGGGTTTAACGTCCGATAATTCAATTTTTGCATCGGCTTTACGATATTTTTCGATACGTTCATCAATTCGTTGTTGAACATCCTCGTTCCAGAGATTCCAGTATTCCTGACTCATAACGTTACGATCAGGCAACGGCGGCATTTCCTTTGCCGTAACCGGCGCAATAAACGAAACAAAAATTGTGAACAAAATCACGGACAGTACAGACAGAATTAAAATTTTTTTCATGTTGACCTCACTTAGGGGTTAGGGTTAAAATACCGGTACTTTAAATGTCCGGCAAAACAGTTTATTCGTGTACAGTTTATTTGTGTAATTATTCGGTGGAATTTTTATCTTTATGGTAAAATTTATGAGGTGGGCAACCTTTCGCTGAAAGGTTGCGTCGGCGTTAGCCGACAGTGAATCAGAGGAACGACGGTTAATGGTATTGCCTTTCGTTTTGGAGTCAATGCCGAGTCAACCGGCGCGACCCTTCAGCGAAGGGATCGCCCACCTCTTTCACGATTTTTCGTGTCTTGCGCGTTTAAAACGAACTTGTCAATGCTTGGATATCTAATACGGTTGAATCAGGAAATATTACGTTTATTCGACATTCCATGACCATACCTTAACATCCAACGGTTTGGGTTCTTTACCGTCGCGGGCATGAATTGTTGCCGTAATTATTTTCGTTTCACCGGAGTCGAGCCAAAAATAATTATCGTTGCAATCAACAACGACGTCAGCGGACGCAATGTCGAGAAGAACCAAAGGACATGGAACATTGCCTGTATTGGAAACAGTTAATATTTGTTCAAAATCACGGGGATTGATCGGTTTGGGTTCTGTTCTTTTAACATGGAGTGTTGTTTTCGGAGATTTTTGTATCGTCTCTTTAAGCCAAGGACCTTCGGTCTGTGTTGACCAAGCGACGGGATCGGAAACAAATTTTTTGAAATATTCAGGGTCTTCCATCGCTTTAATCGTACGCGGACGATAAACCGAGCGGGACACGGAATTTCCGTCCTCTCCGAATAATTCCGTAACAACATAAAAGAACCGGCTCTTATAATCGTTCGGAATGGTGAACGGTTCAAAATCAACCTGATTCACGGCAACACCGTTTGAAAGTTCCATCGGCTGTTTTTTATCGTACAAAATTTTATATGAATCATCTAAAATTTGTACGGAAACATTTCCTTTGAATCCTTTTTGTCCGGCAGCGTTGAGCGATTTAACACAAACCGTAAAATTTTCACCGCTTTTCCAAAGCAATCGATCAATATCGAGCAAAATATGTTGCGGTTCGTAAGTTCGTTTCAAGGCGTAATAAGGCGCCAACGGTTGATCGCCGCCATCGACCAACTGGATTCCGGCAATGACGTGCCACGACCGCGCGAATACCCAAGGCATCAATCCGGTTGTTACAGGATAATTTGCCTGTATTCCTTCACTAAAAACCTGATAAAATTCTTCGGCTCCAAGTTGGGTTGCCAGAGTTAAATCTTCGATTCCCGGCGAAGTCATATCAATAATATGTGAAGCCCTGCTTAACATTCGCGGAACACGGCTTGGCGCGTATTCGACAAAGTGTAACACTGTTTCAGGATGAGTATTCTTAAATTCCTTGTCCCACATTTTGTACACCGTCGGTAATTCTTTCGGATCAATATATTCACCAAGCCAGTACGGTGACGCCATAGAATGGATTCCCGTTTCGGCAACATAAGGATAAGAAGCAAAACGTTTTTTGTACCACGACGGACACATATCAGGATAGGCGTGAAAAGCACCTTCATCAGGTGTTGTCCGCAGGAATTTACGGGTTCCGTCAAAGAGGCAGAGATTCCGTTCGATAATTCCGACAGAGGCGGCATTGCCTTTACTGTACGGATTAAATTCATTACCGCCGCACCAAACCGCAAGCGATGCACGATTTCTGAGACGGAAAATAGTGTGCATGACCTGCTCTTCCCAAATATCTTGAGGCCAA
>JAISBG010000074.1 GCA_031266315.1 Planctomycetaceae bacterium
CAAGGCGGCGTTTTTCGCCTCCCGAAAGCAGACGGGGAGAAAGGTCCCGTTTATCCTCAAGGCCAAAGGCCGCGATGGCCGATTCTGTCTTTTCGCGGGTATATTCACGTTTCCTAACCAATAAAGTCCGTCCCCATTCCGTCCTCCTCATTGAGCCGAATGAATGTCACGGCGAAGTGATACCGAGTTATGCGAAATATCTGTCAGACCTCGGCTACAATGTTGATATTTTAATGACAACGAAAGAAGCAAAATTAGGTGCCACAGCAATACTTGCCCAATCGCAATACAGACAATATACCGTTACGTGGAATAATATGCGTAACATTATCGAAAAGCAAATTAAATACAATGATTATGAAGTATGGTTTTTTACCAGTAGCGTTATTTATAATTGGGAACGGTCGCAGCGTAACGTTTGGTGTACGGTGAGCGAACGTTTTCCGAATCTTCCTCTTGATAAAACGGTGTTCGTCTCACATCACAAAGAATACAACGATTTCGAATTATTGCGTTCCAACCGTTTGATAATGCTTGCCGATTTTCTTGAAGGAGCAATCGTCAGTCCGTATTATTTCGGTAAAGTGAACATTACTCCGAAAAATGATGTTACGAAATTTTTCGTTATCGGTACTATCTATCCGAACCGCCGTAATTTTTCGCTTTTGTTTTCCGCTGTAGAACAACTTGCAAAGCAACGGCAGCAGTTTACTGTAACAGCAATCGGCGAGGGCTTTGAAGAATTGCAGATACCGCAATCCATTCGGCAATATTTTAATTTTACCGGAAAGATTTCGTATCCTGAGATGTATCGGAAATTGGAAGATGCGGATTATTTTCTGCCGCTGCTTGATACGGACAAACCGGAACACAATCGGTATATTACTGAAGGCACCAGCGGAAGTTTTGCGTTGATTTACGGCTTCCGCAAACCGGCGATAATTGCTCACAAATTTGCGTTGCCACATCATTTGACAAACGAAAACTCCATCATTTACGAGACAAATAACGATTTAACGATGGCAATGCGGCACGCGATTGAGTTACAGGCTGACCGTTATTCTGCAATGCAGGATAATCTTGCACAGACAGCAAACGGCATTTATAAAAAATCGTTGGAAAATCTGCGCGGAATAATGGATAAAGTTGTAATGAATAACGAGTCAATTGAAAAGTTCGTGGAAGATGATGGGGTACTGTTTAATTTTGCCGGTGGTTGGAAACACTCCAATGAATTGAAATATCTGAAAAAACATAATCAACTGCCTATTCCGAATGATAGAAAAATCAAAATTTTTTATTACGACACTTATCTCGCCAATGATTGTAATTTGAAATGCGTTCAATGTTGCCATTTCAGTCCTTTCCGAACCAATAGACCATCTAAAGAATTTCTTATTAGTTCATACGAAGCGTGGAGCAAACGGATTGAACCGGAAGTAATAGCGGTTGGTGGCGGTGAACCGTTATTGCATCCCGACTTTCTTGAAGTAATACTTGCAATTCGGCATTATTTTCCAAACCCGTTAATCCAAATTATAACCAACGGCTTACTTTTATCGAAACTGTCCGATGATACCGTAAAACAACTTCGTGACGCAGGACGGATTATTTTTCGAGTATCCAAACATCTTGACACACCGCAGTTTAATGAATTTATTCAAAAAGAGGAAAACCGCTTTATTGTACATGGTGTCCCATTATATTCGCACAATTCTTATTCGTGGTGGGGAAAATTCTACTGTTCCGATGAGTCCGGTTCGCCGATACCGGCAGGCAGACGGCACTTAACCACAGATAAATGTTACGGTAAGGTTGCCTTTTATGGGGAAAATGTTTTTTATTGCTGTTTAATTGCTAATGCGTATAACGCAGTACAGGAAGGTGCTTTAGGCAGGCAATGGAATTTTTTGCGGAAGTACAAACCGAAGTCGATTGCAAACACACAGCAGGAGATATTTGATTATCTTACGCAAAGCAAAGTGTCGGAGTGCCGGATATGTCCCGAAGACCAAACCATAACCCGCATTGAACCGCGTCAACTAACACCGGAAGAGATGTTACAGATGCGGCGCAAAATAGGACGCAAACCGGCACAAATAGCAAACGGGATTTATTACCGGTCAAAGAATAATTTACACCGGATAATGAACGGCATAACGAACAGAATGAACAGCATAACGGACAGGATGTTCCGCTTTTTGTACCCCAATCATCCCGCAACGTATCTTATTGCCAACAAAGATTTTTTAATGAATAAATACAATTTGCGGATAGACCATATACTATTTTTACAAAAAATTGCGGGGTTGTCGCCGCAAGGAAAGACCGTTCTTGAAATTGGCGGCAGTAATTTGCCGCGTGAACTTCTCTTTGATGTTCTCGGTGTAAAGAAATGGGTTTGTGTTGACGATATTTCACACTTTTGGAGTGAGGAGCGTGATCCTGAAGACTTATACGATTACCGCAAAACGGCAATGGGGCAAAATGACGGCAATTACAAGGCATTTCCCTTACAGGAAAGCACAGCGACTTTCAATGACTTCGATTATCTGAAATTTGACGGAACCGCAGAAAACATACCGGCAGTATTTTATGGACAATTCGATATTGTCGTTTCCGATGCCTGTTTTGAACACGTTGACAACTTAGATGATGTTCTCGCAAAAATTCTTCTTGCTTTAAAACCGGGCGGACAGTTTTATACGATGTTTGGTCCGCTTTGGTCGAGTTCAGTTGGACATCATTACGGATTCGGTTCGATTATTTTCGATAAATCACAGGAACGCGGTATTCCGCCGCATTTTCATCTCTTGTGGACGGAAGAACAAGCACGTGAATATTTTTCCGCCAATCCGTTACCTTGCGGACAAGAAGAATTGGAAGCGTTAATGTGTTGTGCGTATCACAAAGGGGCTTACACAAACGGTTATTTGTACGAAGATTACGAGCGAGCGGTACAAAAAGCCGGTTTTGTAAAATACAATATAGTGCCGAGTGTATGGAAAAATTATCCCGTTACTCTGGAAAACATTCATGAATTACAAAAACGTTATCCGAACTACAAACGTTTCGACGCAGACGGAATGGAAATCTACGGCACAAAAATTTGTTCACCGGAGAGTTAAGCATTGCGGAATTCTAACCGAAAATTTAGTCCTGATAAGTAATACAGAACCGGATTATTTTGCCGATTCTTTCAACCCAAATATCGTTCCAAATAACAAACGCGGATGTTCGTCTTCCTCCAATTCGTGAACCGAAACAAATTCCTGATGTTTTTGCCAACGTTTACGTAATCGGAATGGTTTGATCCTCATCCTTTAATTGCTGGACAATAAATTCCGCCGCTTGCGGAGTGGAAAGTTCATCAATAAAGAAAATCCCGTTGTGTAATAGTTCCGGTAACTCCTCGTCCGGTTCCGCAAGGATATTCACTAAATCTTGATACGAAAATCGCAACAAATCAGACGACTTATTGTACGTTTGATGTCTAAAAACCTTTTTTCTATCATCTCTTGAAAAGAAACTGATACTTTGTACA
>JAISBG010000085.1 GCA_031266315.1 Planctomycetaceae bacterium
GCATCCCATATCCGTGCGGTGGTATCATCACTTGTTGTAACAATCGTTTTTCCGTCGGGAGAAAAAACGGCAGACATTACAAAATCGGTATGTCCTTTGAGTATTTGTAATTCTGTTCCTGTTGTCGTTTCCCAAATCCGCGCGGTTTTATCCTTACTTGCGGTAACAATTATTTTCCCGTCTGGAGAAAAGGCGGCAGAGCGTACCATATCGGTATGTCCTTCAAGCACTTGTAATTCTTTTCCCGTTGTCGTTTCCCAAATCCGCGCCGTGTTATCACCGCTTGCCGTAACAATCGTTTTACCGTCAGGCGAAAAAACAGCAGACACGATGAAAAAAGTATGTCCTTTGAGTGTACTCAGTTCAGAGGTACCTTCAGCAAATTTTGCGGTATCCAAAGCAGTCTTGTTACATTGACCAACGGCTATTATTGTGACAATGAAAATAAAAACAAAAAGAATAAACAAGTTTTTGTTCGTCATTGAATTTCTCTTGTAACAGATGTTCCTTTAATTGGACACCTTCATTGGACAAAGTGAAAGTAAAAAAGTAAATGCAAAGCAGAAAACATGATACCTTGTTTTTTTATCGTGTCAATGGGGATATTGCTACCGATTAAGCAATTTTTTTATTGGAAATATGCTTTAGGCTATAAGTTGCTGATATAAAAGAACTTAACTTCTTTGAGTTGGCATAAAATCCGCAGGAAGTTTCACGGAAACATCGCGTCGATGCAGCCGATTTTGACCCTGCTGACGGCGGATTATGCCGGCATACGACCGTTTACATCTTCAATAAAATACAGACAATTACGTTGCCTTCTATTCCAATTTTTCTTTTTTCTGTTAAAAAAGTTATCTACTAAGCATCGTGTTCCTTAATCACCAACAACAATATTAATCATTAATCCGAATAATCCGATTTATGAGTACGAAAAAAATTCAACGATTACCGTTAGGCAACGCCGATTTCAAAAGTATCCGAACAGAAAATTATTTTTATGTTGATAAGACACGGTATATTGAGTTGCTTGAACAGGAACATAATAAAAATCAGATTTTTATTCGCCCTCGCCGTTTTGGTAAGAGTTTGTTTCTCTCGACACTCTTGTATTATTACGATATCAATTATGCGAATGAATTTGATCCGTTGTTCGGCGATTTGTACATCGGTCAGCGTCCTACGCCGGAAAAAAATAGTTACGCAGTGTTGAAGTTTGATTTCTCCGGCTTAAATGCGTTTGGCGGTGCCGACGCTTTCATCGTTTCCTTTTGCAAAAAAGTCCGCAGCGCGATTCGTGATTTCCTGTTACTTCACAAAAACATATTTTCTAAAGCGGAACAAATTGTTGATCAAATCAATAAGGAACAACCTGATCTCTCGATTCTTGATTGGGCTTTTACTATTGCCCGTGATGCCGATACAAAGATTTTTGTAATTATTGACGAATACGATCATTTTGCAACCGATCTTGCCAAGTTGGGAGTTGTGGAAGGTAACGATTTTTATACGACAATGATTAAAAGTAACGGATTGGTGCGTAGTTTCTATGCGGTTATCAAAAGTGCCTCCGCGGCATCAATTGTGGATCGTACTTTTATTACCGGTATTTCCCCGGTAATGCTTGATGATCTTACCAGCGGTTACAATATTGCGACCAACTATTCGCTTGACAAGCAATATAATGAAATGTTGGGTTTCACCCGCGATGAAGTCGGAATACTCATGAAAGGGACAGGTGTTGACGCAAACCTGATCAATATTGATATGGAATATTATTATAACGGTTATTTATTTAACGAAGGCGGTAAGGACAAAGTTTATAATTCTTCAATGATACTCTATTTTTTTAGTCAAATCTTAAAGACAGAGGAATCTTCGCAATCCCTGATTGATCCGAATTTGGGAATAGATGTCAGCCGTTTACGGCATCTCACTCAGAAAGAAAGTAACCGTAACACGTTAATTCAAATCTTAACAGAAAATAGTATTGTTTCGAATATTCTTGTCAACTTCTCAACCGATCCGTCGGACAATGAAGAGAGTTATTTTGTATCGTTATTGTTTTATATGGGATTTCTTACAATCAAAGAGTCTTATCTTGATGAATTGCGTTTGATTATTCCGAATTTTTCAATTCAAACGGTATATTGGGGATACATGCGTCAACTTGTTAAGGAAAGTTCGCCGGACACAACGGTTGAGGAAAAGATGTTGAAGGAAGCGGTTAATGCTCTTGCGATGGAAGGCGATTTGTATCGTTTTATCGATTATGTTTCAAAAAATGCTTTCAGTAAGTTGTCTGATTATGACTTGCAATATTTTAACGAAAAATATATCAAAATGTTGTTACTTGCTTATTTGTTCCTGAAAAGTGTTTATATTCCGATAAGCGAATATGAAGTTGATTCAGGGCGTATTGATATTTTTTTGCAACGTAATCCGAAATTTCCTGAAATCAATTATGAATGGGTGTTGGAGTTAAAGTATTGCAAGACAACGGCGAAAGAGTCGGAAATTGCGGAAAAACGTAGGGAAGGTCTGGAACAATTGAACAAGTACATTCAATCTCATCACCTGAAAAATCGTCCCAATTTGAAATCCGCCCTAATCATTTTTATCGGAAAAAATAAATACGAAATCATTACGGAATAAATTGAAACAGAAATCCGTGTACAAATATAGGATTACAAGGAAATTCCGCGACTCAGGACAACAATGACCACATCGGCGTTTTGGTTGGGGTTGTCATCAACTTGTTTGTGTTGCTGAGTATTCAGCGGGATACAATGGTGAATACGGAATTTCTTTTTCGCACAAAAATCTTCAAAATCGGCTAACGTCAAAAAACGTACATCTGACGTGTTGTACCATTCGTCGGAATCGCGTCCATGATCAATACGGGGCGCGCGTCCTTCTTCCGCTAAACGGCGGCGGTGTTCGTGAAAACCAAGATTCGGAAAACTGACAATGCCGCGCGTACCAACACGAAGCATTTCGTCCAACACAAATTCAACATCACGTACAGTTTGTAACGTTTTTGAAAGAATGACAAAATCGAATTGATCCTCTTCAAAAGCCTTGAGACCGGTATTCAAGTCGGTCTGGACAACGTCAATACCGCGATCAATACATTGTAACACATATTTTTCTTTGATTTCAAGACCAAGAACACGATTATCTTCCCGTTGCCGAAGCCGCGCCAGTAACCCGCCTTTGCCGCATCCGAGATCAAGAACTTTCGCTCCGCGCGGAATCAAATCGAGAATCTGTTCATAATCCAACCGATCATGATGTTGCTGTGACGGTAATCCGCCTGAAGCCTGTTCAAAAACAACATTTCGCAGGAATGACCGAATCATTTCACCGTACAAAGGTAATTCGTGCGGTAACAGAAAAGCGTCATGTCCGTATTCACTTGGTATGTCACAATAATTGACCCGTTTGTTTAAGGAAATCAACGCGTCAACAATTTCCCGTGACAGAAAAGAAGGAAAAAGCCAGTCGCTCGAAAAACTCAGAATTAACCACCGGCACATTGATTTTCGCAACGATTTTTTCAACTCTTCCGGTGTACTGCCGAAATCGAAATCGTCAATCGCTTTCGAAATAACCATGTAACTGTTCGCGTCAAACCGTTCGACAAATTTATCTCCCTGATACGCCAGATAGGAACCGACAGAAAATTTTGTTTCAAATTTCGTTTTAACTTGCCGTCCTTGTGTCCGGTTCGCGTCGAATTTTTTCATCATTGATTCTCGTGACAAATAAGTAATATGTCCGAGCATTCTGGCAATTGCCAAACCATCGGCGGGAACAACACCTTTTTCGTAATATTGACCGTTATGAAAATTCGGATCACTTTGAATTGCGTTACGCGCAACAATATCAAATGCCAGAGCCTGACTGGTCAGATGGGCGCCGGTTGCTAATAAGATTACGGAAACAAGCCGGTCAGGAAACCGTGTTGACCATTCTTGAGCCATAATTCCGCCCAGTGAACCGCCGACCACTGAAAGCAGCCGTCCGATACCAAGATGATCAATCAAAAGACTTTGCGCTTCAACAATATCGCTAATTGTGATTTCGGGAAAATCCATACCGTAACGCCGTCCCGTTTCCGGATTGGTATCATCTGGTCCGGTTGTTCCGCGACAACCGCCAAGACAGTTGGTGCAAATGACAAAAAATTGATTGGTATCAATTGGTTTACCGGGACCCACCATAACTTCCCACCACCCCGGATCGTCTTCCGTGTCGTGAGAAGCAACATGTGAATCACCGGACAACGCATGACAAAGTAGAATTGCGTTATCTTTTTTACTATTCAATGTGCCGTATGTTTCGTAAGCAATTTTAACTTCCGGCAACATATCACCATGTTCCAACATCAACGGAGTTTGAAAGATGACTTCCTGGACATGTTTCAACTGTTTAGCGTTACGAACCGAATCGGTGCTGTCAAAATCTATTTTTGTATCCATATTATATCAGTTCTACCGTATGTTACGGTTATATTTGTTTTGAACAGGAAATGTGAGTATCTTGCCCGCCAGCATGTCTATTATTTTTAAACTCTTCATAACCTTTCGTCAATACCTCCCCAGAATCCTGTTCGCAGACTTCTACTCATAAAATATGCTTTGCACCGTCAATAAAGAATTATTTAATAACGTTAGGGGTACATTAGGAATTTTTCCTAATGATCGAAATAGAGTTTTCACCGCCTCTTTTCAATCTAATTTTCGTAACAAAAACAACTTGACAAAACAA
Source organism: Planctomycetaceae bacterium (assembly GCA_031266315.1). Lineage (GTDB taxonomy): Bacteria > Planctomycetota > Planctomycetia > Pirellulales > Thermoguttaceae > WRKP01. The sequence goes on from JAISBG010000085.1 coordinate 4,774, forward strand.
CCTTAGCAGCAAAAAATGACAACAAATATACTCACCTCATTTATTTCATCAAAAATGATCAATGAGGTAATGAGGTTGGTTTATTATTGTCCCTTGTTGGCTACTGAGGTTGTTTCGTCAGAAAAATTAGGTTGAAAAT
>JAISBG010000183.1 GCA_031266315.1 Planctomycetaceae bacterium
TACTCGCCGACAGTGAATTAGATTCACAACGGCAAATGGTGTTGCCGACCATTTTGGAATCAAATTGCCAGCCGTTAACAGGGACAAAGTCGGCTTTGCCGACGCAACCTTTTAACAAATAGCAAAAGGTTGCCCACCTTATGATTGCTGACCTTTAACGAAAATTCTATCGAATAATTCAGTATTTCTTGTTCCATTTAGTGACAAAATATTGTTAGAAAATACTACAAATGATACAATTTATTACAATTGAACGTTAACACACTAACACGCTGTAATCAAACAGCGAGCAAGGAATTTTTTACAATGAACCGTTTTATTTTTGCAACGTTGATGATTTTTGTATCCGTTTTCAATCTTATTGCGGCAGAGCGTCCGAATATTGTATTGATTTTGGCGGATGATTTGGGTTATTCCGATCTTGGTTGTTACGGCGGTGAAATCAAAACTCCGAACCTTGACGCTTTGGCGGCAGGCGGACTTCGTTTCACGCAATTTTACAACACAACTCGATGTTGCCCGTCGCGGGCTTCCCTCAACACGGGTTTGTATCCGCATCAGGCAGGTATTGGGCTTATGGATGGACGTTCCGAACGGCGCGGTTACGAAGGATATTTGACCGACCGCTGTGTTACATTAGCGGAAGTTCTGAAAAAAGCCGGTTATCGTACTTATATGAGCGGGAAATGGCACATGGGAAACATGCCGGGTCCTTATCGACGCGGATTCGAGGAATATTTCGGTCTGATTGGCGGTTTTACCTCGTTTTTTAAGCCGGAAGTTCATACACGTTTGCCGGCTGGAAAACCGTTACGAGAATACAAAAACGGCGAATATTACGCAACCGATGTATTCACCGATTACGCTCTTGATTTTTTGGCAGAATCCCGAAAAGTGAACGAAAATAACGAACGTCCGCCGTTTTATCTTTATCTGGCGTACACGGCTCCGCATTTTCCGCTTCACGCTCCGAAAGAAGAGATTGCAAAATATGCGGACATTTATACGAAGGGGTGGGATATTGTGCGAAAAGAACGGTTTGCGCGGCAACAACAACTCGGAGTTGTCGATAATTCCGTACAATTAACACCCCGAAGTGAAATTCCGAAAAATTGGGCAAACGAAAAAACCGGTTGGGCAAACAAAGAAAATCCAGCATGGGAAACAATAGACGTTGATCGCCGCGCCGATTTGGCTCGACGTATGGCAATTTTTGCCGCGATGATTGACCGCATGGATTGGAATATCGGACGGGTAATCGCCGACCTCAAAGAACACGGCGACTTTGAAAATACCTTGATTTTATTTTTGTCCGATAATGGAGCGTGTGCCGAATGGGATCCGTGGGGATTCGATGTCAATTCCGGTCCGCAAAATATTTTGCACAAAGGAGAAGAACTCGAAAAAATGGGGCAACAGGGAACGTATCACAGTACCGGTAGCGGTTGGGCAAATGTTTCAAATACACCTTGGAGGTTGTACAAACATTACATTCACGAAGGCGGAATCCGTACACCCTTGATTGCTCATTGGCAAAAAGGAATCAAACGTAAAGGAATATTTGAAACAAATGTCGGTCATATTATTGATTTCATGCCGACCTTTGTCGAACTTGCCGGTGCGGAATATCCCAAAGAGCAAAACGGAAAACCGATTATTCCTATGGAAGGGCGTAGTTTGCTCGGAGCGTTTCGGGGGGAACAGCAAGAAGAGCGAACTCTTTTTTGGGAACACGAACACAATCGCGGAGTTCGGGAAAACGACACGAAAATTGTTTGGCTTAATTCCCGTAACGTTTGGGAATTGTATGATTTGAAAACTGACCCGATGGAATTAAACGACCTTGCCGCTGAACAACCGGAAACCGTCAAACGTCTTGCCAACGCTTGGGAACAATGGGCAAAACGAACTTTTGTTATCGGTTTATAATCCTGTCAAAAAATAGGTTTTTAGAAGTTGCTGAGCGTCAATCTGTCCATGAACAGAATACAACCTGATTATTCGGAATATTTTACCAAATTGACAACACAATTATTTGGTATTGTACGTTTGGAATGTTTTTGACGATAAGAGAAAAATGTAAGTTTTTTGTTTTTTCAAAATGTTTATGTTAGCAATTTTTCGGCAATGAGCGTTTCTCCAACAAGTTCTAGTGTTTATGTCAATTATTCTTCCTTCTTTTCGCAAAACGGAAATAAGGCGTTTTCTGCATTTCAGGCAACGGCTGCCAACTACGGTAATGGAACGTTTCAAGTCCGCCGTGCTTCCGCATTGACATTGGACATTTTAGATATTTCACCAGAAGGTTTGGCTCAAACCAACGCCTTACAACCGTCAACTCCCGCCAAAACAACCGAAACAGAAACCGGATTGACCGGAAATGCAGAAACAGTAAACGATGTAACTCTCGAATCCCCCGAAATTTCTGAAACGGAGCGGGTCGAAATGATTCGTGTCAACAAAAATTCCGTTTTGGAAAGAGTTAACGAACTGCTCGCGGAAAAAGGTGTTGAAGTTTCCACAGATCAGGCGTTTGAATTAACAACCAATTTCCTTGACGGTTCTATCTCCGTAACAGGAATTGCCGATGACAGTCTTGAGACGATTGTCAATGAAGTATTGGCTGGCGACAAAGAAATTATCGCCCGAATGAAAAAAACGCGGGAAGAACTCGGTTTGACCGAACCAGCCAATACGGTATCACGCAATTTCACAATCGGGTTCGAATCAATGACCGAAACACCGGCAGATGCTGAACTCGAATACAAAATTGATTTGTTTGTCAATAAATTTGTCAATAAGCCGGTTCCGTTGTTGGAAGACACTTCCGATACAGAAAATGTTGAAAATACGGAAAAAGCAACAACTCCCGAACAACCAACATTCTATTTATCGGTTCTCCTTTCAAATAAACCGAAAACAGAACCAATCGTAAACCTTATTACCGCTCTACAAGACAATAAAATTTCAGACAATAAAGCAGATAAAACTAACGAAGAATCAGAAAATTCTCAAGAGACAAACGAAGCCAACGAAAACATTACACAAACAAAAACACCTAATTTTATTCCATACGAAGAATCGCCTACTGAAACAGTAGAAACTGTACCGGAAATTTTTCCTTATTCCGTTTTCGGTTCGTATTTCCAAGCCGGTTCGACGATTGGTATTGGTGCTGACGGCATAACACTTGATTGGAATTTACAATTTAGCAATTGGGATATTGCCGGTAATGCAACAGATAACCCTGAAATATCCTCTCAAACACAACAGATTTTCGAAACGCTCAACATCGGCGGTTCGACATTCTACGCTGCCGACCCGCAAAATCCGCAAAGTCTTGAAGAACAAGCCGCATGGTTTCAATCACAGTTTGTCAACGGATTTTCACAAGGTTTGGACTCAACTTGGGTTGAAAATTTTATAACACAAAACGATCTTAACCGGCTCAGTATTTTCGGTTAGTTTTTAATTAATATATTTTTAATTAATATACTGCATTAGGGTTGTATTGGGTATTTTCCAAGTAACAGGTTGGTTTATTATTGTCACTTGGTTACCGAAACTGTTTCGTCAGAAAAATTAAGTTGAAAATAAGATTGGCGAATCTGTAACTACATAAAAAACTTGCAACCCTACTGCAAGAACATTATAAGCCCAGCTCGTTGCGATGCGACGGGTTAGACTTTTAGGCATAAACGAAAAAAATTAAAAATTCTTTCAAAATTTCTTCTACCTTTCCCGTTGACTTCTTTTGGACTTTCGTTTATATACTGTGTTAGGCATAAAATAAGTATTTTTTTATTTGGTATTTTTTGTTATACTAGCTTCTTGTTTTTTCATTTCCATTATTTTTACGAGGAGGTATTTTATGATTTTAATTACTATCCTAAAGTGGATATTCGAACGATTCGGCGTGAGCGTTATTCGCATCCGGATATTGCGATTCGTCGTCGTATGACCCTATTAGCACCTCCTAGTGAGGGCATTATTGCGTCGGATATTCCGATACTTGCCGGCGTGAGCCGTACGACAGTTTACCGTTGTTTACGGAAGTACCAAAACGGAGGTTTGGCTTCCATTTATGAATAGGACCACCGCTCCCGGCGTCACAGCGAACTTGAACATTACGCGCAACAAATAATAGATGACTTTGATGCTCATGCCCCCTCCACTCTCAACAAAGCTCGTGAACGCATTGCCGCGTTGACGGGTTTGCGGCGAAGCCTTCCTCAAATTCATGCCTTCTTAAAAAAAAGTTTTCGTTGTCTAAAAGCCTGCGGTATCCCCGCCAAGGCAGATGTCGAAAAACAAAATGAATTTATCCAACAGACGATGGAACCAGTCATTGCAGAGACTCGTAAGAATAAATGCGTGTTGTATTATATGGATGCTGCTCATTTTGTACGGGCGCGACTGATTTTACCGGATTTGTTGTGATGTTTATTTTTTGGAAAGTGCGGTTATTGTGGAATGGAAAAAAATCCGGCACGTATTGAACCTTGTTGGGAAATGGTTAAAATAATTTCCCAATATTCCGATTATTTTCTTTTTTACTTTGCTGTGAGAAGTAAGAGAATCTGCCCAATTGTAAACAGTTTCGGAGAACAAAACGATGGCAAAACGTAAATCGAACACTTTCCCAAAACTTCATAACGCCACATGGCCCGGTGTTGTCGGTAAGGGAGGAACGGACGCGGATCCAATTATTGACCTTGACACAATGCTCCGCTTAACAACGGAAGCCGAAGTCGATGGAGTTAAATTTGACGGTTTTGACCTGTTCCTGAGTAATCCCCATTTTGACATTGATTCGTCAGACGATGACATCAAAAAACTGGTTGAAAAAACACAATCACTCCATCTTGAGATTGGAACGGTTGTCGCGCCGGTCTGGGGCGGAACAGGCGGAGGTTCCGCAATAGGAAATGAAACAGATCGCAAAAAATTCCTGACACAAGTAAAAAAAGCCTGCCGAATCGCCTCAGAACTCCGTAAACTCGGTGTTCGTCCCAATGGTTGTATTCGGATTGATACTTCGGCAAGTGTTGAAGACTGGGCGAAAGACCCGGAAGGAAATCAAAAATTGATCGCCGAAACTTTTACCGAAGCCTGTAAAATTGCGGTTCAGTTTGACGAAGTTCTGGCTTGTGAAGGCGAAATTTGTTGGGGAGGAATTCACAGTTGGAAGCGAATGCTTCAAATTCTTGAAATGGTTGATCGTCCGCAAACTCTTGGTTTTCAAGCGGATATGTCCCATACCTTGCTTTACCTGCTCGGTTACAACGCCCCGGAAGACCGGTTGTTGCCGGAAAATTTCGACTGGAAAGACAAAACCGTTTTTGATGCGGCATACCGTAAAATGACCAATGCGTTACGGCATTGGACGGTTGATTTGCATATCGCGCAAAATGACGGGACGGTGTTCGGCAGCGGCGACCACGACAAAACCGGTCGGCATTGTCTGGCAAAAGACCCGAACGGTAAACTTGACATTACTTACTACGCCGGTTTTTGGCTCAAGGACGAAGATGGTTTAACGAAACGGTTTAATCATATCTGTTGGGACGGTTGTATGTTTCCCAATACCATTATGATGAACCCGCAAACATGGAACGATATTCTTGCCGCCATGCTGAATGTCCGAAATGAATACGGTTGGAAATAAAAAATATTGCAATATTTCCGACGTTTCAGCGGAACATTGCCAACCTTTGGTTGCGGTTATGCCGCGATAGATTCCCGTTTGATCAATTAATTAATCAATTAATTAATAACCTTTAATTATTTTTAGAAACAGAAAATGATTATGAAATTTAAATTATTACCTTGTTGTGTTTTATCATTGTTTGTTGTACTGGTTTTCGTTTCGGTTACAGTTGCGGTTGCGGCTGAACCGGTTGGAACGAGCAAATCGTTTCGGGGACCGGTGGGTTTGGTCGTTTATTCTTTACGTAACCAAATCAAGGAAAACGGAGTTACCGCTTTGGATTTTGCCAAAGAGCAAGGTTTTGTCGAAGTCGAAATTGGTTTGGAAAGCCATTACGGATTGACGCAAGAGCAAATGAAAGAAGCCTTGCAACAACGCGGTTTGAAACCAATTGGTGCGCACGCCGGGTACGATTTTCTTTTGAAGCAAACCGACAAAGCGGTGGAAATTGCCAATGATTTAGGAGTTAAATATGTGGGCGTTGCTTGGGCTCCTCACAAAAAACCGCTTGACGAAGTTCAGACATTGAGAATTGCCGAAGATTTCAACACAATCGGGAAACGTCTCAAGGAAAAAGGAATCCAATTCTACTATCACAATCACGGTTATGAATTTCAACCGTACAAAAACGGGGACACGTTGTTTGATTTATTGGTTCAAAAAACGGATTCTGATCTTGTCAAATTTGAGATGGACGTATTGTGGACGATTTTTCCCGGTCAAGACCCGGCTAAACTGTTGAAAAAATATCCGAACCGTTGGATTTTGATGCATTTGAAAGATTTAGCCAAAGGAGTTGAAGGTAATCTCAGCGGCGGAACCGATACGAAAAATGATGTGGCGTTGGGGACGGGTCAGGTGGATTATCCTGCGGTGTTGAAGGCGGCTCAGGAAGCCGGCGTGAAACATTATTTTATCGAAGATGAAAGTTCCGATGTTCTGAAACAAATTCCGCAAAGTCTGAACTATCTTTCCGGTGTTGAATTTTGACCTCAAATTGGAACAATGCGTTACGGAATTTTTGGCGGAGCCTTTGATCCGATTCATCTTGGTCATCTTTTATTGGCGGAGAGTTGTCTTTGTCAGGCGGATTTGGATCGGATTGTGTTTGTACCGACAGGTGTTTCGCCGCATCGTTCGGGAAAAGGAACTTATCATGCTTCCGGCGAAGACCGTTTTAACATGATTGAATTGGCGGTTACCGGCTGTGAGGAATTTTTGGTCAGTCGTTGTGAAATTGACCGGCAGGAACTGAGTTATACGATTGAAACGCTCCGATATTTCAAAAGAACTTTTACTTTGGTTGAACCGGAATTGTTTCTTCTGA
>JAISBG010000314.1 GCA_031266315.1 Planctomycetaceae bacterium
CAGGATAATTTAATTCGGATAAGATTTTTAGTAACTATTTACCGGATCGTCGTTGTGGATTTTTTGTGCGTTGAAAAATCAACAATCCTGCAGCAAACAACAACGACATCAAAATTTCCATTTTTTTCAGTTTGAAAGTCTGTAACCGTTCACGGTTATTTTTCTCTATTGTGCAGAATTCCCGAAATTTGTAGAATGTGGTCATGGAAAACACCGAAGCAAAAATGAAGTAAAAATATTGCAACAATTGATAACGAACAATATTTTACATTGACGAATACTTTTGTAATAAAACTATTACAAAAATTTTGTGTATTTTTTATTTTTTGGTGAATTTTGTTTTTAGAAATTCACTTTAACAATTATTCAATAAATTCTTCAATAATTTTTAATAAATTCCTATGAAAATTGGACTGGTTGGTTACAAAGGTTCAGGTAAGAGTACGTTATTTCAATGGTTGACCGGAATGTCAGCGGATCCGTCGTTGTCGCATACATTGCAATCGGCGACAGCCCCCATTCCCGAACAGCGGTTCGATGCTCTTATCAAAATTTATAAACCTAAAAAAATTACGTATGCAAGTATTGAAATTGTTGATACACCGGGTTTGGCGCGGGATCAACAAGGCAATCCCGCACGGCTTGCGCAACTTCGTGAAGCCGATGCACTTGTTTGGGTGGTTCCAACTTTTGACGGTTCTGATCCCGCGAAGGAAATCGGAGCCTTTCGGGAGGATACCATTCTTGCTGATCTTGAAATTATTTTGAATCGAATCGAAAAAGTTACAGAGCAAAACAAACGCCCCGTTCCAAAATCCGAACACGAAAAATTTGAATTTGAACTCGCAACTCTCGAACAGCTTCGTGAAGGGCTTGAATCCGGTCAACCCGTTAAAGAAGATCAATTGACTCCCGAACAACAGCGTGTTGTTCGTGGTTTCCGATTACTTAGCGGTAAGCCGCGAATGATGATTATTAACACGCCGGATGACGAAACCGATTTGAAACAATACGAAAAATTTTCGGAACAGAAAGTTCCGGTAATTGCAATTAGTGTGAGGCTTGAAACAGAACTTGATAAAATGCCGCAGGAAGAAAAAGACGCCTTTCTCCGTGAAATGCAACTTCCTTCGACAGATAAAAAAATTGTTATCAAAATGATGCTTGATGCTTCCGGTCAAATGACATTTTTGACGGCGGGTGAAAAGGAAATCCGAACATGGCTTGTTCAAAAAGGCGGTACTGCACTGGATGCCGCCGCCGCAATTCACACCGATATGGCGAAAGGGTTTATCCGGGCGGAAGTTACGAAAGCGGAAGATTTAATTCATCTGGGAAGCGAACGCGCCGTCAAAGCCGAAAATCTTATCCGGCGGGAACCCAAAGATTATCTCATTCAAGACGGAGATATATTTTTGTTTCACTTTAGTTAATTTTTGTCGTAAATAATTTTTTGCTATAATAATTAAATTAAAAAGTTGCGAAAATAATCTCTTTTTATACTGTGTTAGTCATAAAATTAGTATTTTCATAACCGCAGGTCTCTGACCTGTGGTTACGAAAATAAAGCTCTATCGGGCTATTCGGTTTTTCGGAATCAATCAAATGACACTCAAAAGTATCTTTATGGTATGGCGACCGAAACACCATCACAGACATGAGCTAATGATACTAAAACTGTTCGTGACGGAGTTGTTACAGGAAACGCACGTACTGCTCCGTCACCAATGAGAAACATGCAAATACCGGCGTGGTAACTGCCGAAACTATATTGAGATTGAGGTGATCCGGAAGTGTCATATTCTGTTGGACTTGTGGTAAGAGGCGGATACATTGACCACTCCGGCATAAACCCGCGAGCGTAAGAAAATCTTGACGCTCCGCCATGGGCAATAAATGAACAATCGGTTCTGTAAGCCGTATAAGAGTCGTTTCCACATAAATACATACGGCTTACAGGAATATGTTTTTCTCCCAATATAATTTGATTACTTATTCCGTCCCCCCACCAAGCAAAACTGTCACGAGGCAGCCATGTTCGGTTATCAGTTGATATTGCTAACTGGGAAACCCGAATTGGTCCTTCAAAGCGAATAATGTTTCGATATAACGGTGAAGCCGGTTGAACAGCGGCTTGATGTTCCCAAAATGCTGCGGTATTATAAGCAGCATCTTGGCTATCACCTTTTCTGACGTAAACGATAGGAGCAGCGTAATCATTCACGGGACCGGGAGTTCCGCAATTAGTCGAACCTGAAACCTCTTCGGAATATTTGGTACCGCTTCTTCGAGTTGGACATTTGTAGATTGAAATCGAACTAACTTGTTGGCGAAAAGGTTCGTCTCGACTATCCCACCAACTTCGTGAGAAAACCGCAGGTCCGATTTTTCCCGAAGTTGTATCAAATGTTGCCAGCAATTCGTAAAGCGGCGTTTGTTCAATGTACGGCAAAATCAACACAAAAAATGTTGGTGAATTGCCGTTATTGACCACAATTGGTGGAACACCGTTAAGCGTATCGTGAAAATTGTGAACCCCGATACCTTGTTGTTTCAAGTGATTGGCACACTGCATCCGCCTTGCCGCTTCCCTAGCGGCTTGCACGGCTGGTAACAGGAGAGCGATTAACGCGCCGATAATCGCAATCACCACGAGAAGTTCGACAAGAGTAAAGCCGAGCGGTGAAGAACGAATGAGTTGTAAGAATTTTGCGGAAAAGTATTGGGAAAGCAGAGATTTTTCCCTATTATTTCTTAACTCTCCCCAATATACTGCCCCCCCCCTCGCTTGCCCATTTTAACATTTGATTTTTCGCCCAAAATATGGCAAAAAATCCAACCAAACATGTAACAAAGTTTTTCATCGTTGTGTTCCTTATGAGTATGCGCTTTGAGGTTTT
>JAISBG010000436.1 GCA_031266315.1 Planctomycetaceae bacterium
TAATACCATAGAGAATCTTAACAAATTCTCTCAAACAGGAAAAGAGCTGTTTCTCACACCACTCGACCCAAAAAAATTAAAAAAAAGATGTGTAGATACTTTTGGTCTTTGACCTGCGGTGTAACTTCAGGCAGTGGTCTTGGTGGTTCATAACCGTAGGTCAGAGACCTACGGTTACGAAAATTAAGCCCTATCGGGCTAACTCCGCTTTTGAGATCAATCTAAAAATAGTTACCTGAAAAATACCAAATACAACCCTAACACAGTATAATTTCTCATTGGAAATCAGACGAGTTACGTAAACATGACGCGATATTAAAGTTTCTGAATCTACCGGATTAGGTGTTTTCCACCGGAATCGTAAAATAATATTAGGTAATATTTCATCGGCAATCATCAGGTGGGCGACCTTTCGCTGAAAGGTCGCGTCGGCGATAGCCGACAGGGAATTGGATTAACAACGGCAAATTGTATTGCTTTCCGTTTTGGAGTCGAGTAAAACTCAACCGGCGCAACCGTCCAGCGGACGGATTGCCCACCTCTTTTCGCGATTTCTCGTGTGTTTCGCGTTTAAAACGAACTCTTCAATGCTTGGGACGCCTACTCCGGTAGAATCAGTAAAGTTTTATTATTTAGATTTCGCCGTCAACTTCGTTTGATTTAAGGCGTTCTTCTTTTTCCCATCGGGCAAGAGCCTGCGAAGTAATAAAAAGGTTGAATATTGTTATGAACAAAATGAATCCGAGCGAAAGTTGAACAACCGGATTTTGTGAAATTTTAACGACTTGTTCCGAAAATTTCAGGTACAGCCAGGCGATGAAAACCAGTAACAAATAAAGCGGTGAAACGTATTTCATCACGAACCGGAAAAAATAAGGGATTTGAATTTGTGCTCCGCGTTGGAGTTCTGCCATGCTTGCGTCCAGACCGAGTGTCCAGCCAAAAATGATAATCAGAATCTCCGCCATAATAAAAATCAACACATTGCAAACCCAGAAATCCAATGTGTCCAAAGCGATTAGGTTTTTCGTAAAATAAGCGGTGAAACATGCCCCGAAAGTCGTAATTACTCCGACAATCGTTAGACTGGATTTTCGCCCTAACTGAAGACCTTCTTCAAGAAGTGTAACAGCCGGTTGGAATGTCGAAATCGAACTTGTTACCGCCGCAAGGAACAGTAAAAAGAAGAACAAAAAACCAAATATTCGTCCCATCGGCATTTGATGGAACACTTCCGGCAACGCCTGAAAACCAATCGCAAACGAACTGTTAAGATTTTCCGGCGTCAGAAAAGCAGGACCAAGAAAAATGTACGCCGCCGGAACAACCATCATTGCCGCAATAACCGCTTCGCAAAATCCATTGCCCGCCGCTGCCGTCAAACTGGAAAGTACAATATCATCGTTTCGTTTTGTGTAACTGGCATACGTACAAATAACCCCAAAACCAAGCGACAACGAAAAGAAAACCTGTCCCGCTCCGGCAAGCCATGTTTCAGGATTCGAAAGCGATTCCCACACCGTTTTGTTCGGTTGTGACGGATTCCAGACATAGCCCAGCCCTTCGAGAACACTTTGCCCTTCAATTCCTGTTGGATTGCCAAGCGTCAGAACACGTACCATAATAATTAGCGAACAAACCAGCAACGCCGGTAATGCCCATGAACAAAACCATTCGATGCCTTTGACAATACCGCGATAAATCAAAAAATAATTGAGCAATAAACAGAAGAACATACAAAGCAGATTGAAATTCAACAAACCATTCTGGAATAATGCTCCGTTGCCTTCCAAACCGGCTGTTTCCACAAACAGTTTACTGAAATTCACATTCGCTCCGTGTCCCATCCAATCAAAAAGATAACGTAACGCATACGCCAAACACCAACCTTCAATAAATACATAAAACGAAGTAATAACGGTTGTCAGTGTTACGCAAAATGATCCCGCATACGCCATGACCCGACTATTCGTAACACAACGGAAAATACCGGACGCAGAATGATAACCGCGAATCCCGGCATAACGTCCAAGTGTCCATTCCGCCCAAACAATGGGTAAACCAAGCAAAAAGAACGCAATAAAATAAGGAATCATAAACGCGCCGCCGCCATACAACGCCGCTTGACCGGGAAACCGCAAAAAATTACCCAGCCCGATGGCACTGCCCGCCACCGCCATAATCACACCAAATTGCGTTGTCCAGTTTTCCTGTTTCATGCGATGCTCGTTTATATTCGTTCTAACTTTAAGAATTTTCGTTAAAAGTAAGCAATCATAAGGTGGGTGAACATAAGGTAGGCAAACATAAGGTAGGCAACCGTTCGCTGAACGGTTGCGTCGGCGATAGCCGACTTGTCCCTGATTTCGTTTTGGCAATTGGATTCCAAAATCATTGGCAACACCAATTGCCAGCGTCAATCTAATTCACTGTCGGTTAACGCCGACGCGACCTTTCAGCGAAAGGTCGCCCACCTGATGATTGCCTGTGAAATATTTTACTATTCCGGCGGGGAACACCTAATCCGGTAGAATCAGAAAATTCCTTGAATAATTATAAAAATTATTTTTTTGCGGTTTTTTTAACACTTTTTTTTCTTACGATACGTTTTTTGGCGGGACCTTTTGCAGCACGTTCGGCAAGAAGGTCAATGGCACGGTCAAATGTGAGTTCCTCAACAGTAATATTTTTCGGTAAAGTAGCGTTTGTTTCACCGTCTGTTACATAATTTCCGAAACGCCCCGAAAGTAATTTGATTTGTTTTCCCGTAACCGGCGAATCTCCAAACGCTTTGAGCGGTTCCGTTGGTTTGGCAGTTCCACGCCGTCCGCGAAATTTCGGTTGCGCTAAAAGTTCCAACGCTTGATCAAGTTCAATTTCCAACGGCGAAACTCCTTCCGGCAACGACCGTGTTTCCTTACCACACACAATGTACGGTCCGAATTTGCCGTCTCTCGCCAGAATCTCTTCCTCGTTTGCCGGATTTTTACCAAGATTTCGCGGTAAACTCAATAGTTTGAGCGCGGTTGGAAGGTCAATCGTTTCCGGCGTCATGCCTTTGAGCAACGAAGCATTTTGCTTTTCCTCATCATCAGAACTGCCGCGCTGAATATAGGGACCAAAACGACCGCTCTTTACAAAAATCGGTTTGCCGGAATCAGGATCAAAACCAAGCGGTTCTTCAGCACGTTGCGCGTTGTTGAGAAGTTCCGTTGCTTTTTCAGAAGTCAGTTCGTCCGGCGGTAAGTCTTCGGGAATATTGCCGGTTCGTTCACCTTGTTGCAAAAACGGTCCAAATTTGCCAATCCGTACAACAATTGGTTCCACATCGTTTGTGGTCGGGTGCGTTAAAGAAGTTAAAGAAATCGTATTGACTTCCCGTGCGTTAATTTCTTCCGTTTTGTGATTGAGCAACGGTTTCAAACCGCTCATTCGCGGGTTGATTTCTTCCGATTCCGTACCAAAATAAAAATCCTTCAGGTAACGAAGATGTCCCAATTCACCGCGACTAATCGCGTCAAGTTGATCTTCCATCTGAGCCGTGAAATCGTAATTGATTAAATCCGGCAAATGTTTTTCCATCAACTGGCAAACGGCAAACGCCACCCAAGTCGGAACAAGCGCACCGCCTTTTTTGAACACATAATTGCGGTTCAAAATTGTCTCGATAATCGATGCGTACGTACTCGGTCTGCCGATTCCCTTGTCGGTCAGAATTTTGGTGAGCGCGGCTTCGGAATACCGCGACGGCGGCATCGTGGTGTGTGATTTTGGTTCCAGAGTTAGCGTTCGCAACTCATCGCCTGAACGAACAGACGGCAACAATGTTTCCCGATCCGCCAGTTCCGCATCAGGATCGTCGGAACCTTCCACATAAGCACGAAGATAACCGGGAAATTCAATCGTTTTGCCGCTCACAGAAAATTGAGCATCGTCAATTTCAACAATCAATTGTTTGCGTTTTCCGCGTGCATCAGACATTTGAGACGCAACGGTACGTTTCCAGATTAAATCGTAAAGCCGGAATTGTTCGTGAGTTAGTTTCTCTTTCAGATGTTCCGGCAACTCGAAAGAACTTCCGGCAGGACGAATTGCTTCGTGCGCTTCCTGAGCGTTTTTAACATTGGTTTTGTAAATTCGCGGCGAATCCGGCAGATATTCTTTGCCGTATCCATTCAAAACATGATTTCTTGCAGCACGAATTGCCTCATCGGAAAGATTCGTCGAATCGGTTCGCATGTAAGTAATGTAACCGTTTTCGTACAAACTTTGAGCCAAACTCATTGTCGTCCGTGCCGTAAAACCAAATTTCCGGTTCGCTTCCTGTTGAAGCGTACTTGTGGTGAACGGTGCGTAAGGACGTTCGGTGTAAGGTTTTTCCTCAACCGATTTGACTTTGGCAGGCAACGGCAAAAGCCGTGTTACCAGATTCAACGCCGCACTTTCATCAAGCAACAGGCAAGCATCAGGATTCAGCAATTGACCGGTTGTGGAATTGAAATCCTTACCGGTTGGAATTTTACGTTTGCCGACCGAAATCAATCCGGCTTGGAATGATT
>JAISBG010000448.1 GCA_031266315.1 Planctomycetaceae bacterium
AACTCACACAGTATATCTGTGTTCATCGTCCAAATCTGTGTGCTAAAAATGAAATTGCTGTTAGACGACTCCGCAATCTTATTGGGACTACTACCATTTGCTTTTGGGTTATAATATAATGCGATGTTATTCTGCATGAGCAGGGATATTTTTTTCCGACCATTTAATCATATCATTTAATCCAATGTCTAATTTAACCCAATCCGCTGCATGGGCGGCGTTGCAAAAACATCGGCAAGTTATTGAAACAATTACGATGCGGGAAATTTTCGCCGAAAATCCGAAACGGTTTGAGAAATATTCCATTTTGTTCGGAGACAGTATTTTATTTGATTATTCGAAAAACCGAATCACCAATGAAACTCTTAACCTCTTAATCAATTTGGCAAAAGAAACAAAAGTTGCGGAATTTCAACAAAAGATGTTTTCCGGTGAGAAGATTAATATTACAGAAAAACGTGCCGTATTGCATACGGCGTTGCGTAACCGTTCAAACCAACCGGTTTTTGTGGACGGTATAGATGTTATGCCGGACATCAACACCGTATTGGAAAAAATGAAAAATTTTTCAATACAAATTCTCGAAGGCAATTGGAAAGGTTACACCGGTAAACCAATTACCGATGTGGTAAATATTGGCATCGGCGGTTCCGATCTGGGATCTGTTATGGTTACAGAATCGTTGAAACCTTATAAAACACGCCTTAATATTCATTTCGTTTCAAATATTGACGGAACACATATTGCCGAAACGCTCAAAAAACTTAATCAGGAAACGACCTTGTTTATTATTGCATCGAAAACATTTACGACTCAAGAAACAATGACCAACGCGGAATCCGCCAGAAAATGGTTTCTCACGGGTCAGGGAAGTCAGACTTCTGATGTGGCAAAACATTTTGTTGCGATTTCGACAAACCGCCCAAAAGTTGAAGCATTTGGTATTGATCCAGCCAACATGTTTGTGTTTTGGGATTGGGTTGGCGGACGTTATTCGCTTTGGTCGGCAATTGGATTATCGATTGTGCTGGCGGTTGGTTACGACAATTTTGAAGCACTTCTGACCGGAGCCTTCGAAGCCGATGAACATTTTCGTAATACTCCGTTTGAACAGAATATTCCTGTTTTGATGGCGTTACTGGGTATTTGGTACAATAATTTTTGGGATGCGGACAGTCAGGCGATTTTGCCGTATGATCAATCCATGCATCGTTTCGCCGCCTATTTTCAACAGGGCGACATGGAAAGTAACGGTAAAAGTATTGACCGCAACAACCATGCTGTTGATTATTCGACTGGTACAATTATTTGGGGAGAACCGGGAACGAATGGTCAACATGCTTTTTATCAATTGATTCATCAAGGAACGAAATTAATTCCTTGTGATTTTCTGGCTCCGGTTCAATCGCAGAATCCAATCGGCGATCATCACCCAAAACTTCTGGCAAATTTCCTAGCACAGACGGAAGCCTTAATGAAAGGACGAACATTTGAGGAAGCGGCGGAAGAGTTGCGAAAATCAGGGTTGCCGGAAGATGAAGTGTTACGGCTTGCTCCGTCGAAAGTTTTTCCGGGCAACCGCCCAACCAACTCGTTCTTCTTCAAAAAACTAACACCGAAAACACTTGGTTCATTGATTGCGTTTTATGAACACAAAATTTTCGTGCAAGGTATTATTTGGAACATTAACTCGTTTGACCAAATGGGAGTCGAACTCGGTAAACAACTTGCCGGCGTGGTATTGCCGGAATTGCTAAATGACCAAACCGTTACATCACACGATTCCTCAACCAACGGCTTAATCGCATTTTACAAGAAAAATAAATAGATCAAAAAACAGAACACGGCGTACTATAAAATAAGCAATCAATAAGGTGGGCAACCTTTTGCTAAAAGGTTGCGTCGGCAAAGCCGACAGTGAATCAGATTAACGATGATAATTGGTGTTCCTAATGTTTTGGCAAATAATTTCCGTCTGCAAACAGAGGCAAAGTCGGCTTTGCCGACGCGACCTTTCAGCGAAAGGTTGCCCACCTTATGTTTGCTTACTTTTACAAATTTTTAATAAAAATTCCACTAAAATATTACAAAAAATTTTTCAAAAAAAGATGTTACGAATTATTTCTCTATTTTTTGGTGTTCTTTGTTTTATTGAAACGATGAACGTTGTTGTTACGGTTACTGCCGGCGAATCCGACCGGCTTGAAAATTATTACGCGAAAGCAATTCCCGCAGCAGAAGGATTTGCCAAACGTCTCGTCAAAGAAGGGAAGGCGGAACCATGGGCGAATCTTGGTGTTCGTTCTCTGGTTGACCTGTGTTATCTTCTTGCGTCGGCGAATGTTGATTTGCCGGAAGGTAAACGTCCGTCATTGGAACCGGTTATTCCGTTACTGAAACTTGTAGAGGAAATGCAAGACAGGAATCCTGAAAGCCGGACATTCGGCAACTTCCGGTGGTATTGGAGAACGCCGGAAGTTACCGATCAAAACGCGGTTGAATTTGTTGCCTCTCACACAATTCCTGTCTGGTTCGAAGCACGCGATAAACTGCCGCCGGAAGCCCGACTAATTCTTGCACGGATATTGCGGCGTTCTGTTGACGGTTGTTTGAAACACCGTGTTCGTTCCGATTATACGAATATCGCTATTTATAATTTTGTTCATCTTATTATTCTTGGACAGATTTTTGATCGTCCCGACGCTGTTCTGGAAGGGGAACGGCGTTTGCAACTCTTTCTACAGAATGTTTGGGATCATGGAATTTGTGAATACAACAGTCCGACTTATTATGCCGTTGACATTGACGCGCTGCAACTCGGATTTCGTTACATTAAAAGTTCTTCAACAAAACGGTCAATTCAAAAGTTGCTTGACCTTTTCTGGACGGATTTAGCCCTGAATTGGTATCAACCGTCGTTACGTCATGCCGGAGCGCAAAGCCGGACGTACAATTATCTTTACGGAGTTGCCGGAACAACACGGTTTTTCGATTTCGCCGGTCTTGCTCCAACCGATAACAGTATCAAAAATCCTGAATATCTCAATTCGTTTCACGCTGTTTATAAACCTGATACAAAAATTCTTGAACGGAATCAACAATATCCTCGTCTTATTGCTCGGCGTTGGGGAGCCGGACAAGGGCAATGGGCAACCTCTTATATTTTGAACGATATTGCGCTTGGTTCTGCCGGAGCCGCTTATCGGGGAGCCAGACAAAATATGGTTTTGACTGTTGATTTGGCGGATGTTGACGGATTACCCAAAGAACCGCCAAAATTCCAGCCGCGTAATTATTTCATTGCCGACGGTCGTGAAGACCCTTACGGCACTAATCGTTACCCAACTTCCAACGCCGGTCACGAAAAAGCACTTCACGCAGAAGCGTTTTGGTTTGGCGCGCAACGTACTACCGATGCACTTGGAATTGTTGTTTATACGCCGGAAACACTGAATGATCCCGTGTTGACCAATGTTCAATCTCATTTCGTTTTCCGAAAACCGGAAACGATTTTTCTTAACAATAATCCCATCGACTTGTCCGACAAACCCATTGAAGCTGGAAGTAATCCGATTGTTTTTCGCTACGGAAATAAAGCGTTCGGGATTCGTGTTCTCTGGACACGGGATAAAGACGGTAAGTCTCCGAAAGCATTTTTAGTGAACGACGGCAACAAACATGGAGTTTATCGGTTGACCATTGATCATTGGGCGAAAGATGTTCCGGTTTCCTACAACGGTCTCACCGCACCACCCGGAGCCGCTTTTTGGGTTCGGATCGGTTCACAACTTGATACCGCTGAAAAATTCAATACATGGCGTAAAAATTTCGCGGAAGCACCGGTCGAAAAACTGGATATTCAAAACAATAATATTGCAATTCAGGTTACCGGAACCGACGGTTCTGTTTCAGCAATTGGTACGGAATTGGCAACACCGTTATTCCATATTGTTACGGAACCGCCGGAACCAAACGGGATTCTAACATTGGACGGTAACGATTTAGGACGACCAATTTTGGAACAAATTCCCATGATTACCGATTTTGTTAAACGAAAAAACGAATTAAAATCTATTCCGCTGGAATCAACCGGAACCTATTGGGAAGCGGAAAACGGTTTCTGTTTCTCAAATTTTTTAATTGAAATAAATCAGGAAGCCTCCGGTGACAAAGCGGTTCGGGTCAACGGCGATGTGTTCTGGTTGTTGGATGTTAAGCAGGCTGGCAACTATTATCTTTGGGCTCGTGTTTCTGCAATTGATCCTGAACATGATTCCTTTATGATTGACTGGGCAAAACAGGTTCACAACGAACTTCATCTTCCCAAAGGAACCGGCGGCGCGTGGCATATTGGAGCCGGACCGGATTGGCGTTGGATTCCGCTGAAATTGGAAAACGAAAAACCGATTGTTCCCTTAAAACTGGAACCGGGAATTTGGCGGCTTGCTCTCCGTCCGCGCGAACTGGACGGTCTCGTTGACCGTTTTTTCCTCACAACCGACCCCAACACCAAACCCAAACCATAATACATTACAAATATAAAATGAAAGGTAACTGTCTATTTTGTTTATGGGTTCCCTAGACAGTTCGTTTATACTTTAAAAATATTTCGTTCTGAAAATGTATTAGTTAAAATTGCAATAAATAAACGCCCCAAGTATCGTGGTTTCCATTGGAACAGTTAGCAGGTTTTTCACGAGGTGCTATCGCTTGTTTTGCATCGGACTCTATGATGATCAAATCGCTACTCTTTCGTCAGAACCAGACACGTTCGCTCCGCGTACTATTGACAGCGGACTGACGGCGAACATTCCCAATGTTCCAACACTCGTCACTTTGAGAAAATCACGCCGCGAGGAAAATTTTTGCTTTTTTTGTTCTAAGGTCATTCTCTTTCCTTTCGGATTTTTGAGTTATTATTTGTTACGTTTTGTGTAACGACAAAATCAATTTTTATTTTAATTTTCGTCGCACAGGTTTTCCCACGTCAATCTTAAATGTACTTTTATCTGGAGTAATCTCGGCGGAAAGCGGGGAAGTCTGAAAATCGGAGAATTGTTCTTCTACTAATTCAAAAGTGTTTTCTTCGATTTGCTTTCTGATTCGGGCATATTCTTGAGGTTGTTCACTTTCGGAAATTTCGTTCAATAAAGTAGAATCAGGTGATTCGGTTTTTCTGACCGTCATTTTATAGGTTCCCAACGGTACACCATTAAATTGACCATTGGTTCTGAGGTTGACAATACCGTTTTGATTTGTGAGACCTCCTGCTGTCCATTTCGAGGCAGGATTCTCATTGATCATAAACACTACTGCATCAGGAAGTGGTTTGTCCTCTTGCGTAATGGTCATTGAGACGGAATACAATTTCGGCAAGTCAGGCGGCAACGACTGTCCACAGCCGGAACAAATCACGAGGACAACAAACAGCGATAATTGAAATAAAAATAATCGCATTACAAATCGTGAATTTGAATTATTGTTTTTAAAATGATTATTCATTGTTATTTTCCTATGACAAGGGGTTAAAAAAATCCAAGAGATTAAAATTGTTAAGTAATTCCCGTTCTGGTAATAACCCGCAGGATAGGCATTTCGTTACCAATCCTGCGGATGATGACTAAACGAAAAGACAACATGTTTTTGATGCAATTATTATTATTATTAAAAATATGTCACGGAGACGACACTGTTTCTCCTCCGTTGACGGAACCCAATGCTCCCCAAACTCCAAAAGGACTCGGTCCCACAGTATCATTAGCAGCAGTTGGAGCTAATGCGGTACCGTTATACATCAAACCATTGTTATCAATGTGATCGGAAATAAACCGCACAGAACCATCAAGAAAGAGTACATTGACTCCGCCCTTATGAAAACTGTTGGCGGTAAATATTCCCCAACCATCATCGGCACCGTTAGCGCATTGAACACCGTTTGGTTGAATAACCGTACTAAATCCACTATTGGCAACGCGACCATCAGCAAACCAGTGACCGCGATAAATAGCGGTTTCTTTACCAGAGGCAATCATACTGGAATCGCTTGAATCTCTGACAACATTAACACAGTTTGCCAATATTGTTGCTGAGCCAGTGTCAAAACTATTTGCCTTACTCACGCCTCCCTTGATAAGTCGTGAAACGGGTGTCGCTTTTTCGAGGGGAGTGAGAGATTCGCCCGCTGCTACCGTGTTGCTGGTACCGTCCGTACAAGCGGCAACACTTTTCCATGTATGAGCGTTAAACGCCCCACGACTTCCGCATCGATAAATCGCACTGCTTGCGTCCTGTGACATTTCACGCGATGAGAAACGATTATTACGTCCGTTATCACCATGACAAGCCATAATATTGGTACGGGCACCAGAATTACGCCCCGGTAAGCGACTGTTGGGGTCAGAAGGACAAATAATTGATGAAATCAACCCGCAAGTCGCTGAACGTAACAGAGCAATATTCGCTGCGGTAATGGACGCTGCCGCAAAAACTCCGTTTCGACCGCCTTCGGATTTCCCATTTTCATCGCATCCCCAATAGGGCATTGCATCCTCTAGCGAAGCAACCTGGACAATCGCGTCATATCGTGCCTGTTGTTCGAGAAAGGGCAAAATGACAGCGGTTGCACTCCAACATGTCGCCATATTTCACCGTCCTCCATTCGGTCCAACTACTCCGTTGGATCCGGTATCTGTACCGTTAAACCATGAACCCGGACGGGTATTGTTCATAGATGCGGTTGCGGATGGGAATGAATCGTGATTGATGTGGTAATTGTGAATCCCGATTCCCCATTGTTTAAAATTGTTCACACACTGCATTCGCCTTGCGGCTTCCCGTGCCGCCTGAACTGCAGGTAACAGCAATGCAATCAAAACACCGATGATTGCAATGACGACTAACAACTCGACACGGGTTAATGCCAGCATACCTAGCCCCCCCCCCCCCGCCTATTTTAACAAAATTCATTTTCATCGGTAAATCCTTTCTTAAAAATTATTGATGAAAAATGTGAAATCTCTCAACAGCGTGGAATTTCGAATCCCTTACGCTGTTCACGAGCCAAAAAAGTATTTGCCTGTTCATCGTTCACAAAGCGTTCCGTTTGAGGGTTCCACGCGAGTTCGCGCCCCAATCGGGCGGCAATGCAAGCCGTATGGCACAGGTTAATTTCCTGAACATGAGAGTACACGTCGGAAACCGGTAATCCGCCTTCTTTAATGCACCGAATCATATTCAATTTATGAGCCAACATATCGTTATCGTTTTCCATTTTTTTCCCTTTGTATAACGATCGATAATCTTCTTCTGTGAATGATTCCTGCACTTTGTCGTTCTCGAAAACATCTCCTTTGATCTGTCCGCGACTCACGTGCATAGTCCCTTTGGTTCCTTCAAAGAATATTCCATTTTTGTACGGAGAATGACTTACTATTTCAATAACGGTTCCGTCCGGCAACGTACAGTTAATTTGGAATTTTGACGCGGTTTGGTAACGGTTTTTAACAGTGGGCATTCCGTCTTTCAACGGGATAGGATGTTCAGCGATAACGGGATTGAGTTTCACTGCACCTTGCCCTTGACTGTCTTGCTGAAGAGCCCAAAGTGCAATATCAACATGATGAGCACCCCAATCGGTAAATTTTCCGCCCGCATAGTCGAAAAACCAACGAAATTCATGGTGTCCACGTGTATTTTTCGGACAACCAAAATTCGGCAAAATATCTTCGGTGGCAATATATTCCGTAACTGGAGCCTGTCCTTGCCAAAGATTCCAATCAAGTGTTGGCGGCACCGGACATGCGGGAATGGGCGGACTTGACGGCGCGCCGTCAATGTGACAAACAACACGCTTTATTTGTCCCAAAAAACCTTTTCGGACAATTAAGACTGCCGTTTGGAAACGTTTACTACTCCGTTGCATCGTTCCGACCTGAAAAACGCGGTCATATTTTTTACAAGCGTTACGAATAAGAGTTCCTTCTTCAACCGTCAACGTCAAAGGTTTTTCACAGAAAACATGTTTTCCCGCCATCAATGCTTCGACAGCGATTTTGATATGCCAGTGGTCGGGCGTAGCAATACCAACAAGGTTAATATCATTACGGTCAAGAATCCGTCTGTAATCGGAATAGGTGTCCATTTTTCGGACATTAATTTGTTTATCTTTTAATGCGGGAGTCAAACCGTAACGCTTATCTAAGTCACATAAAGCAACTAAGTCGGATACCGCCGCAAAATTTCGGCAGTTGTTGCGTCCCATTGGTCCTATACCAATAAAACCAACTTGAATACGCTCATTCAGCGCAGAGGCTCGTAATATCGTTGGAGCAAAAAACGAAAAAACGGAGAACTGGGAAATCGTTTTGAGAAACCTGCGTCGGGATAACGTGTTCATGGAAAACCTCATGTAAAAAGAAAAACAATAATGGTAAGGAGTCAATCAATCACTTAATTAATTCCCAACAAAATTTCACACTTTCAATTTTCATACAAATATTATCATTCCAAAAAAGAATTTAATCAAGTTGATTTTAGATAAACATTCTGTCTTTTTAATCAATACCGATAAGGAAGTGTTCGCATTTTTCGGTATTTGATGAACATAGCGTTCCATTATTTGAATGCCTATTTATATTCGTTTTGGTTGTGGGATACTATCGAAAGCACTCATAAGGCAACTTCTAAAAACCTTCCCTTTTCTTTTTTGAGAATTATGTTATTTTATTTTTGTAGTTTTTTTTATTTTTTTTTTTCTTTTATTTTTAGAGAAGTTCCATGTCCTCATTTCCGTTGCCGCCTTCTTTTTTTGACGTTGAAAATCAGTTGGATAAGATTCACGCGTTGAACGATTTTCTTGTTCGTCTTAATGTTT
>JAISBG010000492.1 GCA_031266315.1 Planctomycetaceae bacterium
TGAAAATCTGGCAACGATTGAAGGCGGCATTTTGCAGGGAGTGGACGCTCAACGCCGCAACACAATCCGTACTCAAGGCGGTTGGGCGGCATTCACTTATCAAGCCACGAAAAAATTACAGACAAATCTTTGTTATATGATTGATGATCCGTTCAATCATGATGTGGTTTCCGGCAATGCCGACAATAATCTGGCAAGAAATTACAGTCATTGTCTTTTTATCAATGCGTTATACAATTGGAGTGATGCTCTAATGACGGGTTTTGAGGTTGATTTCTGGCGAACGCACTGGCAACGTTACAACGCCCAAACCCAAACCATAACACCGCTTACTCCCGGAACTCCGATACGATACGAATTTACTGTTCGTTACACATTCTGAATTTTCCGTTTGATAGATAAGAATCAAGAGGTGGGTAACCTTTCGCTGAAAGGTTACGTTGGCGATAGCCAACTGTGAATCAGATTAACACTGGCAAAATTATGACTCAATCGGCGCAACCGCCCAGCGGGCGGATTGCCCACCCATTTTCGCCAACTGTGAATCAGATTAGCGGTAGTCTTTTGTAGGTGGGCGACCTTTCGCTGAAAGGTCGCGCCGGTTGAGTCATAATTGACTCCAAAACGGAAGGCAACACAATTTGCCATAGTTAATCGAGTTCACAGTCGGCGAGTACGCCGACGCAACCGTTCAGCGAACGGTTGCCCACCCATTTTCGCCAACTGTGAATTGGATTAACGACGGCAAATCGAATTGCCTATCAATTTTGCGTTAAAATATAAAAATTCCATTGAATAATTGTTTTTTTTTCAACTATTTTTCCGATAAGTACGAACAGTGTCTTGTTTTTAACACAGACTTTTTTAAATTACTTTATAGAGAAGTTTGTGTTTTTGGGCTATTTGCGTCGGATAGACACATCATAAAATTGAGTGCTTTCTGTTTTGAGCAATATTATTTTGAAATCGGACTCACAAATTAGTTCTTTGGAGGCAAGATGAGCGGAAATTGTTTTTTGACAACTCTATCTTTTGTGCTTGTTGTCTGTTGCCATGTTGTTTCGTTGTTTGGTGATACCGAATTTAAGGTCAACCGTTCGGAAAGTCTTTACGGCAAGGGAGTTCACGCTTTCTTTGACAAAGATTACGCTGGAGCGGTTGGTTTGTTGGCGCAAGCGGAACAACTTGGAAGTGAAGACCCAAGACCTTATTATTTTCTTGCTCTTGCCCATTTTCGGCTTAAACATAATGATAAAGCCGATGATTATTTCAAAAAAGCGGCACGGTTCGAGTGGGAAGGACAATCGGCACGGGATTACAATGTTTCTGAGGCTCTTCGCCGAATTCAGGGCAATGAACGGTTGCATGTTGAGCGTTACCGTAACCAAGCCAAATTAGATTGGCAACAGGCGGAAAAACGGAAACGTGATATTTTATATGCCAATGAAAAAGCCGTTGAAAAAAGAATTTTGACCGAAATGTCAAAACATCCGGTTGCGGTGGTTCCGTTTGGTGCCAAGTCGATTGATCCTTTGGGAACGGGTAAGAAAATTGAAGTTCCGAATTTGGACGATTTAGATTCCGAACCGAAAAAGGAATTGCCGGAAACAAACGAAACCGCCCCGTCAAACAGTATCGGAAACACAAAATCCGATGATAAAAAAATGGACGAGACTTCCAAAGAAAAAGAAGAAGACCCTTTTGACAATTCAAACGATCAGAACAACAAAACTGAGGACGAAAAAAAGGAGACCAATAATATGACCTCTTCTGATAAATCGGACAATAATAATAACGATAACAGTAAAGAATATGAAAATAATAAAGAAGAATCAGATGATGACGATCCGTTTAAATAATTTTGTATTTAATTGGGTCTCTTCTTTATACCTTACGGTGTTAATTTTTTTCGGTTTTTGTTTTTTGATCGGTTGTTCCGGGCAAGGCAAAAAATCGCCGGATGATCGGTTGCAGGTTGCTGTTTCGGTGGAGCCGCACGCTTTTTTGTTGGAACGGATTGGCGGAGAACGGTTGCGGATTGAAGTGCTTGTTCCAACCGGCAAGGAGCCGGAACATTATCAGGCAACTCCCGATAAAATTGCGGCATTATCGCAAACAAAAATTCTGTTTCGTACCGGAATGCCTTTCGAGGAAGTGTTGATTCCAAAACTGAAATCCATTAACAGCAATTTGAAAATTGTTGATCTTCGTAACGGGATTACGCTTCGTTCTTTTGAACTTCACAATCATGATTCTGATTCCGCAACAGCCGACAATTCTCCTAATGAATCTGATCCTCATATTTGGTTTGCTCCGACCATTTTGAAAACGGAAACACAAACTATTTTGCAAACACTTCTGGAAACAGACCCGGAAGGTGAGGTTCAATACCGAAACAATACTGAACGGTTTCTTGAGGAAATTGAAGCGTTGCGAATTGATTTGGCGAAACGTCTTGTTCCATTTAAGGAAAAAACTATTTTTGTTTTCCATCCTTCTTACGGATATTTCTGCGACGAATTTGGATTGCGGCAGCGGGCAATTGAATTTGAAGGAAAATCACCGAAACCGCAACAACTCGCCGAGTTAATAAACGAGATTCGCAACGGAAATAATCTTCCGGTTATTTTCGTACAGCCGGAATTTAATCAGGCTCCGACTCAGGCAATCACCGAAGCAACCGGTACAAAAATTGTTATTCATTCGTCTCTGGAACGAAATGTGTTGCAAAGTATGAAACATTTCGCGGAAGAAATTATTTTAGTGGGCAGTGATCGATAACTCAAAAAATCAGTTATTTATGAAAATTCCATTGAACAATTACAAATTTTTTCTTTTGAAGGGTTGGGGGTGACAGTAGGATTGCAAGTTTTCCTCCGCCCTGCAAGGGCAATGCGTAACAACCCACCGCAACGCGGTGGGTTAAATCACTCCTCAAAATTTCGCCCTGTAAGGGCAATGCAAAGCGGATTGGCATTGCCCTTACAGGGCGATTGTTAGGGGGACTGTTACCCGCCGCGTTGCGGCGGGTTGTTACGCATTGCCCCTAAAGGGGCGGAGGAAAAACTTGTAATCCTACTAGCATTTGGAATCATCATGTTGACAAAAGATTTATTTTTACTATACTCTGCGCGGTCAATCAATTACGAGAAACTCCAGCCCGATAACGTTGAATTTAACCCAACACCCAACCAAGAGGTTCACGATGTCCCAATATAAGATTCCCCAAGATTATAAGCCAACCTTTAAGTTCCGCGAGATTGAAACGGCAATCAAAGGAATCAAAGATGATTTTGAACGTGCATTGTCCGCACAATTGGGGTTGTTGCGGGTAACCGCCCCCATGTTTCTCGATCCCGTCACCGGATTAAACGACAACCTGAACGGTGTCGAAAAACCGGTAAAATTTTACGCCACCGATATTCAAAAGGAAGTTGAAATCGTTCAATCACTTGCCAAATGGAAACGTTATGCTCTTTACAAGTATGGTTTTCGCCCCGGCGAAGGACTTTACACCGATATGAACGCCCTACGCCCCGATGAAACGATTTCGCCGATTCATTCGTTTTATGTTGACCAGTGGGATTGGTGTAAAGTTATGAAACGCGACCAACGGAATCTTGAGTTTCTCAAAGCAACTGTTGAATCCATCTTCGGAGCCATTAAAGCCACCGAATACCGCGTTTGTTCTCAATACGCTCAGATTAAACCGATTTTGCCGGAAAAGATTACGTTTATTACCAGTGAGGAATTACAGAAAAAGTATCCCAACCTCACGCCAAAAGAGCGTGAAACGGTTGTCTGCAAGGAGGCGGGAGCGATTTTTGTGATTGGAATTGGCGGCGAGTTGCCGGACGGAACGATTCACGACGGACGCGCCCCGGATTACGACGATTGGTCAACCCCACGCGAAAACGGTATCGGATTAAACGGAGATATTTTGCTTTGGCATCCTCCATTGGAAACCGCGTTGGAAGTTTCTTCGATGGGGATTCGGGTTGACGCGGAAACATTGCAGCGGCAAGTCAAAATCCGGCAATGTGAAGATCGACTCAAATTGCTGTTCCACAAGAGTATTTTAAGCGGCGAACTCCCACAAACAATCGGCGGCGGAATCGGACAATCACGGATTTGTCTGTTTATGCTCCGTGCAATTCATATCGGAGAAGTTGCCTGCGGATTGTGGTCTAACGACATGGTGAAAGCCTACACCGATGCCGGTGCAACTCTGTTGTAAAATTCGGCATTAATTGCCGACATACTACTGTAAGGTGGGCGACCTTTCGCTGAAAGGTCGCGTCGGCGGTAGCCGACTATGAACTCGATTAACACCGGCGATTTGTGTTGCCTTCCGTTTTGGAGTCAATAACAACTCAACCGGCGCGACCGTCCAGCGGACGGATCGCCCACCTCTTTTTACACAAACAGTATTAGAGTGAAAAGATTTCGGTTGATTGAATTGTCAGATTTCAACGAGGTGTTTTAATTTTGACGCCATGTTGAGGCTGTCAATCATTGCGGAGCGGGCTTCTTCCATAATTTGGAGGAGTTCCGATTCGAGTTTTTGGCTTAAATCGGTTCCGACTGCGATTTTTCCGCTTGATTCTCCAACCAATTCACTAATTCGGGTTGCCGCTTCGTTGGACGATTTCGCCAACTTGCGGACTTCCTCCGCCACAACCGAAAATCCGGCACCCGCTTTGCCCGCACGTGCCGCTTCAATCGAAGCGTTGAGAGCCAACAGGTTTGTCTGCCGCGCAATTCTGGAAACAACATCAATCACATTGGCAATCTCACCCGCACCATCGTTGATTTCACGCATCAACCGAGCGGTTTCTTTGACCTGCTTGACCATTCCTTCAATTTCCCTGAAAAACGCCGACGTAAATTTTTCCTGTTTTTCCGACTGAGCTCTTGCACCTTCTTCGCTTAATTTCAGTTCGTTTTGTTGCTTGTGGAAACACAACTCCGAACGCGACAATTTGTTGTGCAACGCCGTTGCCATCTCTCCGCAAGTATGATAACCGCACGCACCGCAATTAAGAATATCCGCATCGCCTTTTTTGAGAAGAGTTTCCGAATAAATCAGGTCGCGTTGCGGTGTTGTCGGTTGCTTTATCGTGTTGTTTTCTCTGAGATTCTGATAATGCCGGTTATAAATGGACGGTTTCCAATAAGAGTCAATCTGTTGATGAAGAATTTCATAGTTATCTTCATTATCTTCGGCGTGATCTTCGGAATAATATTTTTTCTGTTCTTCCGTGTAAAGTTCACGCAACGCGTTACTCCGATGCTCCACCGATGATTCCAATTCGTCTTGTGACGGCGACCTGCTTCGGGTGTGCTTTGTGCCGGAACCAGCGTTGCAACCCAATTCGCAGTTCAAACAGTCAATCAAAAGCGGATTGGTTTTGGCTTTTCGCGAAGCGTCCAAGTGGTCAAGATAATGGTAAACACCCGGTCCTTCAATCTTACGGATATTTTCCTCAATTCCGGTAACTTCACGCATTGCTGTCCGCATGAGACCGCCCGGTGTTGAAAAAAGAACCGCCCGTTCCGCTGCCGGATTATCGTAATCGGTCGGCTCAAAACGATCAAGATTGATTTTGTGTTCCGTCAAATAATCGCCCAACTTCGCCATCGTAACATTGTAATCGCCAAGTTGCGTCTCTTCAAATTCACGCTTTTTGGCAATACAAGGCGAAATCACAACAATTTTATGATCGGCAAATTGCGTATAAAATTCGCGAATCATCTGAATGGTGTGAAGCATCGGGCTGTGCGCCGGAGCAAGGTAAGGAATTAGTTCCGGGCGGTAAATCTGGATATAGGTTACGATTGCCGGACAAGGTTGGGCAATCACGAGTTCGGGATTCTTCGCCTTGATGTATTCCAAATAGGATTTGACCGTCAGTTCCGCACCAAAACTCACATCAAAAACCGCTTTAATCCCAAGCGAACGAAGCCAAGTGTTGAATTGGAAATAACGTTCAGGAAAATTAGCGGCAATTGCCGGCGCGACAATCGCAATCATTTTAACTCCGCGACGCAAATCACTTAGGAATTGTTCCGTATCATCGACAATTTCCCGCGCACCATGCGTACAAGCCCGAATACAAGAACCGCAACCGATACATAAATCGTGATTAAGATCAATATGCCGCCCGCTACTGCCGTCATTACAGTATCGAACCGGACAAACACGAATACAGACATTGCAGTTGACACAACGACTCTCATTGACGCGAACAACAGGAGATAATTTTTTCATAACAGTATCTCAATAAAGTAGTTTTTTCCTGTTTAAGGGCAAACATTCACGATGAAATGTGACTATTCAGTGGAATAGCCCGATAGGGCTTCATTTTCATAACCGCAGGTCTTCGACTGCGGTAGTACCGTGATAAAAAACCGCCGCCTGAAAGGCGGGATTTTATGCGGCAATAGGTTAAAATCCTGCCTTTCAGGCAGTGGTCTCTTTGGTTCACAGCCGCAGGTCGCTGACCTGCGGTTATGAAAATACTGCCTTTCAGGCAGAGAAAAAAATACTACGGAATAGTTACGA
>JAISBG010000500.1 GCA_031266315.1 Planctomycetaceae bacterium
ACTCCGTCCTGATCCAATGTTTGGAACGGATCAGCGGGGAAAATATCCAGTTCCTGATATTGATTGATGAACGCCCCGTAATCGTCGCGGCTAATACCAAGTCCGGTTTGAGTCAGGTCGTTGGTACCGAAGCTGAAAAATTCCGCTCCCTTTGCAATTTCGTCAGCGGTAACTGCCGCACGCGGAATTTCGATCATCGTTCCGACCAGATAATCAACCGTAATGCCTTTTTCTTTGAACACATTCGCGGCTGTTTCCCGAATAATCTTTTCCTGATTACGAAATTCGGTAATGTTTCCGACCAACGGAATCATAATTTCCGGGTGAACATCAATTCCTTCCTTCATCACATTGACTGCCGCTTCGCAAATCGCGCGAGCCTGCATTCGTGTGATTTCGGGATACACGATACCAAGACGGCAACCGCGATGTCCCAACATGGGGTTGGATTCGGCGAGTTCGTGGACCCGTTCCGCAATCTTTTCCTTTTTCATGCCGATCTTTTTCGCGAGTTCTTCCTGCTCTTTGGCTTCGTGCGGCACAAATTCGTGAAGCGGCGGATCAAGAAGCCGAACCGTTACCGGACGACCATTCATCGCACGGAAAATTCCTTCAAAGTCTTCACGCTGATATTTGAGCAACGGTTCAAGAGCCTTTTCACGGTCTTCAACGCTTTCCGAAAGAATCATTCGGCGGAAATCGTCAATCCGGTCAAAGAACATGTGTTCCGTTCGGGTCAAACCAATTCCTTCCGCTCCAAAAGCGATTGCCCGTTCCGCCTCTTTGGGATTATCCGCATTGGTTCGAATTCCGAGTTTGCGGTAACGGTCAGACCAACTCATGAGTTGCTGGAAACATTGATATAACGGAGCATTTTGCGGTTTAAGCGTTTTTTCAAACAAAACTTGCAGGATTTCAGACGGAGAAGTCGGAACTTGACCGTCATAAACATTGCCGGTAAAACCGTCAACCGAAATCCAATCTCCCTTTTTGAATACTTTTTGACCAACGGTCATTGTTTCGGCTTTGTAGTCGATCACAATTCCGTCGCAACCGCAAACACAAGCCTTGCCCATTTGACGGCTAACCAAAGCGGCATGAGAAGCAGCACCACCAAAAGATGTCAGAATACCTTGCGCCACTTTCATACCGCGCAAGTCTTCCGGTGTTGTTTCCCGACGAACGAGAACAATCTTGGCGTTATTATCTTTCTGCCAGATTGCTTCGGCGTCATCGGGTTGGAAACAAATTTGTCCGGTTGCCGCACCGGGACCGGCGTTAATTCCTTTGGCAATGGGAGATTTCCCTTTAAGACCGGTTCCGCTGAAAATCGGCTGTAAAAGTTGAGTAACATCGTTTGCCGGAATTCGGGCAATCGCTTCTGCCGGTGTGATCAGTCCTTCGTTGACCATATCGACCGCCGCACGAACCGCTGCAAAACCGGTACGTTTGGCGTTGCGTGTTTGGAGCATCCAGAGGTTTTGGCGTTCAATCGTAAACTCAATATCCTGAATATCACGATAATGATTTTCCAATTTCATCGCGACATCAGCAAACTGTGTCCAAACTTTCGGCATATCATTTTTGAGTGAATCTTCAATCTTTTTGGGAAGCCGAATACCGGCAACCACATCTTCGCCTTGAGCGTTGATCAGATAATCGCCGGTGATTCCCGGAATACCGGTTGCACCGTTTCGGGTGAGAGCCACTCCGGTGGCGCAATCTTCGCCCATATTACCGAAAACCATTGCCTGAACATTGACCGCTGTTCCCCAATCATGCGGAATACCATTCATGCGGCGGTAAACCATCGCGCGATCGTTCATCCACGATCCGAATACCGCCCCAATTCCGCCCCAAACTTGTTCCATCGGATCTTCGGGAAAATCTTTACCGGTTTGCTTTTTAACGGCGGCTTTGAACTCTTTGACAAGTTCTTTAAGATGTTCCTGTTTGAGTTCGGAATCAAGTTTAACACCGGCTTTTTCTTTTTTCTTTTCGAGAAGTTCTTCAAACGGGTCGATGTCTGTTTTGGTTTTCGGCTTCATTTCGAGTACGACGTCGCCGTACATCTGAACAAAACGCCGGTAACAATCCCACGCAAAACGCGGATCACCGGATTTTTCTGCGAGCACTTCGATTGTTTTATCGTTTAGCCCGATATTGAGAACGGTGTCCATCATACCCGGCATGGATTCTCGCGCGCCGGAGCGGCAGGAAACGAGAAGCGGCAGGTTTTTGGTATCGCCGAATGTCTTTTTCATTGTCTGCTCTATTTTTTTCATGGCTTCACTAACTTGTTCCTGAAGTTCAGGAGGATAGGTTCTGCCGTGATCGTAAAAATAGGTACAGACTTCTGTGGTGAGGGTGAAACCTGACGGGACGGGCAGACCGATTTTAGCCATTTCAGCCAAATTCGCGCCTTTTCCGCCGAGTAGATTTCTCATTGTTGCGTCACCATCTGTTCCGTCTTTACCGAAACTATAAACGTACTTTGCCATAATAGGTTGCCTCTTAATTTATAATTAGAGATGTTTAAATGTGCTTATGCCGATTTCAATCGGCACAAAATAGAATTACAACTATTGTAGCAATTAGAGTAAAAGCGTCAACAGTCCAGAAAAAGATTACCAACTAATTTTCAATTCAAAGATTCTACCGGATTTAGGTGCCAAAACATTGAAAAGTTCGTTTTAAACGCGAAACACACAAAAATTTGTGAAAAATTGCAGAAAGAGGTGGGCAATCCGCCCGCTGGGCGGTTGCGCCGGTTGAGTTTGCATTGACTCCAACACGGAAAGCAACACCATTTACCGTCGTTAATCTAATTCACTGTCAGCGAGTACGCCGACACGACCTTTTAGCAAATAGCAAAAGGTCGCCCACCTACCTTATGATTACCAATTTGACTATTCCGGTGGAAAACACCTAATCCAGTAGAATCAGAAATTTTTAACTTTTCAAAAATTAAAAATTTCTCTTGACATCTGGCGTTGTTTTATATAAACTTTGAATCTGATTGAATTGCGATACGTTCCTTTGCCGCATTGTTTGCGACAAGCGAATCGCAATGATTTCGATAAACCTTAAAATTAAGGAATATAACGATGAAAAATTTGGTAGAAAACACTTTGGAAAATTCACTGAACAATTCGGTAAAAAATTCTGTGAAAAGTCAAATGTTAAAATGGGAAAGCGAGGGGGGGGGGGGCAGTATGGAGTGAAAAGGAAAAATTAAATGAAGAGATTTCTCTTGACGAACACAACTCTTCAAATATTTTTTCTTTAATTCGTTCTTCACCATTCGGCTTTACATTGGTCGAACTTCTTGTGGTGATTGCGATTATTAGCGTGTTGATCGCAATGCTTTTACCTGCCGTTCAAGCGGCGCGTGAGGCGGCAAGGCGTTCGATGTGTACCAACCACCTCAAACAAATTGGTATTGGTGTTCACAATTTTCACGACACACTTAACGGTTTACCGCCTATTTCTGTCGGTACCAAAACATTGACAGAACCTTTTTATGCGAGTTTTTGGCCTCTTATCTGACCATACATTGAACAACAAAATTTATATGATTGGTTGACAACGTATGGTTTTGATACTTCACTTGAAACCGCTAATTGGCTTGACGATACCAAGATAAGTCCCGAACAGCGAAAAGCAATTTCTTCCGTACCGATTTATCGTTGTCCTTCGCGGCGAGGCGGTGGTCCACTTTTTGTTTCGGAAGCTCCAACACTTCATAGTGGTGGCAGTACATGGAGTGTCGATGCAGGACCTCAAGGCGATTATGCGGTTCCAGTAACACTGCGATATAATAGTAGTGGCGGTTCAAGCATCTTAATAAGGAATCATAGTGTTTATTTTGTCTCTTATT
>JAISBG010000555.1 GCA_031266315.1 Planctomycetaceae bacterium
GGCTACTAGCCGTTTTATACGGAATTGTCTGGACATTGTTACCGTTTTGGCTGGAGCCGAATTTCCGGTATGACGTGATTGAGATGTTCTTCATTGGCAAAGAAGGAGTTATTGCAACGTTCAAGCATCCGGCGTTAAACGCAATTCTGTTGGAAATTGTTTATCAGGCGTTGGGACGCAATTCTATTGCGCCGTTT
Source organism: Planctomycetaceae bacterium (assembly GCA_031266315.1). Lineage (GTDB taxonomy): Bacteria > Planctomycetota > Planctomycetia > Pirellulales > Thermoguttaceae > WRKP01. The sequence continues at coordinate 198 of JAISBG010000555.1, forward strand.
CTTTTAGCCCAACTCTTTTTTCTTGCAACCGCATGGTCACTCTGGCGGTTGGGGCGTGAATTTCTCTCACCGCAAAACGCTCTCTTCGGAGCATTGACTTTTTATTGTTATTGGGGATTCTTTTACAAATCATTATATTATAATCATAACATTATTCTCATGCCGGCGTGGGGATTCGTAACACTTTTCGCGTTTCAGGCACTAAAATATAACCGTTACCGCGACTGGCTTCGACTCGGTACGGCAATCGGTCTTGGTGTTTATTGTAAATACACGTTGTTGTTACTTATTGTTGCGATTCTTCTTTTCATGTTCCTGAATAAACCGTTGAGAAAATATTGGTTACGTCCGGGACCGTATCTCACCTTATTTGTTTCTCTGATCATTGCCGCTCCGCTTATTGACTGGATGTTTCAAAGCGATTTCTCCGGTCTGAAGTTTCCATCCACCGCCTACGGTCTCGAAAAAACGTTACCCAACCGTTTTATCGCTGTTTGCAATGATGCACTGATTTCTCCGCCGTTGCTGGCAATTTCTTTTATCGTTTTATTATTTCCGCTTTTCGGATTTCCCGCGCGTTTTCAAAATCTTGATAATCAGCAACGCTTTGTCCGCAACTTTTTACTCGGAATGATTGGGTTTCCTTGGCTGTTTTCGGCGGTTTCGTGTTTCGTAACAGCAACTCCGTTGGAATTCGGCAGTTTTATCCAATTGCCCATTTTTGTCGGTTTGCTCCTTCTCGTTGTCTTTCAAACTCAACAAACACGCCGGGCAATCTGTTGGGTTTGGTTAATTTTCGGATTATCGATGGCGGGTTATCTTTTCGGTTACACTGTGCACAGTTACTATTCTCATTACATGAATTCGCGGCAAATCTTTTACATGTATCCCGGTCGGCAACTCGCCGAAGAAGCGGAAAAAATCTGGCACGAAAAATATGATAAACCGCTTCCTTACGTTACCGGCGGTTGGTGGTTTGCCGGTAATGTCGCGATTTACGGTGCGGATCGTCCGACTTATCACGGAGCCGACCATCCAAGTCAACTGAGTAACTGCCATTTTCCGATCAGTAATTGGTCAACCGATCAAGATGTTTTGAAACAAGGCGGTCTCGTTTTGTGGGCGGCAGGACAAGGAAAACAAACTCTTCCCGAATTAGTACGAAAACGCTTTCCTTCGGCGCAGTTGTTACAAAATGCAATTCATTTGAGACCGAATAATCTTCATCAAACACAACCGTTGTATATTGGTGTTGCGATTATTCCGCCGAATGATTCCCTTCAAACGGAACCGTTTCGTCCTGCCCCGTACAGGTTTTATTGAAATTCTGTTCCGGTATTTTTTTCAACGGGAACAAGATGAATAACACTGATTTCCGGTTTGCAAAAAAAACGAATTCGCGGTGCCCAACCGCGTTCCATTCCGCTACCGCGAGTGATCAACAGCCGTCCGCCGTTCGCAAACGTGAACATGCCGCTCAACATATTTTGCGGAATCTGTTTCACAAAACCGTCTCCGCCCAATCCAATCGGTCCGTAAAAAGGAAGAACAACTTGACCGCCATGCGTATGACCGGCAAGCATCAAATCCGGTGCCCGTTTTGCGTCCTGATAACCTTCATCGAGACCGGGATAACGTTGACTGCGAAAACCTTTGATCGCAAAATTAGGACGATGTCCCGCCATAACAATAAAATTCCCCGTGTCCGTTAAACCGCGTTCTCCGACACTTCCCGCCGTATCGTTCAACGAAAGTAACACTAAATCAATCGGTCCCAAATTTTGTTCCGTTCCTAAATTTTCCAGAATTGTTGACTCGGAAATCATTTCGACGCCGGTATTTTTGAACAAATCATTATTGGGTCCGATATTCCCATCAATAGCGTACACACCAAGCGGTGCAGTAAGCGGAATCTCCCGAAATAAATTGTCAAATCGTTCCGGTAAATCGGAAACACCCTGCGTCCCTTGATAATACTGCAAATAATCGCCTCCGAGAATAATCAAATCCGCTTGTTGCTGTTGAATTAATTTCAAGGTTCGGCGTTCATAGTTGCTGATCCGGTCTGTCTGAATATCAGCAACAAAAACAATTTTGAGCGGCTTTTTCAGTTTTGATGTTTCAATAACATAGTTCTCCACCACAAGATGATACGGTTCCCAAACGAGCATATCGAAACCGATACTAAAAATCAACAAACCAAGTAAACCGGAAAAAAGTGCAACAATTATTCTGTGTTTTCGGAGTAAAAGACAAGCGGCAATAAGAAGAAAAATACTGCCGTGATAAGTCAAACCTTCCATCATACATTGTCCTTTGTTGGTATCGAATACTTTGGCAATAATTCTGATTCCGGCAATACCAACAAAACCAAACAATCCAAGACTGAAAAAATCCGCCCAAACAGACCAACGCGGTTGAACAGCCGGTTGGGAAATATTTGTTTGCGAAATATAAGGCAAACCATCATAAACAGTTGCCGATGCCGATTTTCTTGATGCCGATCTCCATGATAATAAAAATGAAAATCCAATTAAAAGCAGGATGTCCAAAGCAAACATCATAAAATGAAAAGGAATTGTATCCATAAATGTAAAATGTAAAAAAAAATTAGTAACTATCCAGTGGAATTTTCATTGAAGGCAGGCAATCATCAGGTGGGCGATGTTTTGCTAAAACATCGCGTCGGCGTTAGCCGACTTTGCCTCTGTTTACCGTTAGCAATCTGATTCCAAAACGGTTTACAGATTTATTGGCGTGAAATTTCGTTTGGGAAAAGCCGGTCAATGTCGGAATGTAATTCTGACGGTTTTACTTTGACGTCAAGCCGACCATGATAAAAATGGCAGAGTGCAATCGCCAACGCATCAGCAACATCAGGCGGTTCAGGATAAGTTGCCAAACCTAATTCCAATTTGATTGCCCGTTGAATTTGATCTTTTGTTGCCCGTCCGCTTCCGGTTAGAATTTTTTTCACTTTGGTTGCGCCGTAAGAAACAACTTCAAGACCCGCTTGATTAGCAGCCAGACAAATACAACCACGAGCATGACCCATCAGAATTGCCGTAGTCGGACGGTCATAATGCGTGTAAAGTTGCTCCATCGCCACAATATCCGGCTTAAACATTTCAATAACCTCCCGAATACCATCGTAAATTTCTCCAACTTTCGCCGTAAGATGTTTCGATTGACTACGCACCACTCCCGCTTCAAGGAGACGAACCTTGCCGCTCGAAACATCAATCACTCCATAACCCGTTGTGTTCAAACCGGGATCAATACCAAGAATTATTTTCATTTGCAACAAATTTCATAACTATACTTTACACCGGCAACCTCTCATAATTCCTTTTTTACCACAGAGGATACAGAGAAAAGTTGTTTGAATTTTTTATTCATGATTTTTAGTCCGTAGGACTTTAACGTGGATAACCCCGTGCAAACGAAGTGCAGCACGGGGTATTGAGTAATCCGCCGCCTCCCAACGAACTGCGTAGCAGTTCAACACGCTCACGGCAAGGATAACTTTTCTCTGTTGAACTACTACGTAGCTCCGGTTGTACTCAATGCCCCGTGCTGCGTTGCACTTGCACGGGGTTATCCATGTTAAAGTCCTACGGACTTAGGAATTATGAATAATAATATCTTCACCTTGACTTCTTAACTACGGTGCGTAACATGAGTTATTAAAGATTAACAGAGATTTTTAAACGCGAAACATGCGAAATTGCCGCGATGGAAATTGCAATAAGGATTGCAAAACAGGCACACGGCAATCAAGTTGGGATTTAACCGGCGTTGACACGAATGGTTCGGATTTCGTTGTTTTCGTTATTTTCATTTGTGTTATTATTGTCAAGAATCCGAAGCGAAGTACGGTTCATGCAATGCCGTTCATTGACAATTCCGCGTTTGGTTGCCGCAAGGAACTGAGTCATTTCGGCACCGGGACCAATAGAATAATCACTTTCGAGTTTTTTCAGAATTTCCTTCCAAGTCAAACCGCTTCGAAATACCAGACGGTACACTTCTTTTAGTATTCGTATTTCTTCAATAGTTCGCCCGCTTCGGCGTAATCCGATTTGGTTGAGTCCGCAGATGCGTCCGGTTAAACCGTCAACCGTGACAAACGGCGGAACATCTTGAATAATACGAGCCAAACCGCCAACCATCGACAAAGAACCAATTCGGCAAAATTGGTGAACACCAACCGCTCCCCCAAGATTAACACGATTACCAACCTGAACATGTCCGCCAAGCATGACGTTATTGACTAACACATTGTCATTGCCCACTTTACAATCATGCGCAACATGGGCGTTGACCATAAGATAATTGTTATTACCGATTAGGGTTGCGTCCGGTTCTTTGATGGCGCAATGCACGGTTACATTTTCGCGGAAAATATTATGATCTCCAACGCGAACCGTGCCGCAAACTCCTTTAACCGCCGTATGTTGCGGTCTGCCGCCGATAATAGTTCCTGAGCAAAACTGATTTTCTTTTCCAATGATAACACCTTGTCTGATCGTAACATTAGACTCCAACCGGCAACCGTCACCAATAACAACATCGGATTCGATCACGCAAAACGCTCCAATTTCAACATTGGAACCAATGTTGGCAAGAGAGTTGACAATAGCATGGGGATTAATACTCATAGGCGGAAATAGTTTTTGAGGGTGAAATGTCCTTAAAAATAGTTGTCGAAAATAGAAGCAGGAACAAAAACAACTGTAGTACAGCAACAAACATTCAGATGTTTTGCTCTCGCCATGAGGAACAATAACGATTATCGCCTTTTATGAAAAGAGCAATTTTTTCCGATTGCCGGAGTTTGAGTAACCGCTCTCAACGTTAAAAAAATCAAAAACACAAAAAGAGGCGGGCAACCCCTTTGCTGGCGGCAACTTGAACTTGGGTTAACGTTGTGCGGTATCAATCCAGATGGTAACCGGACCGTCGTTAATGAGTTCGACGTGCATTTCGTTGCGGAATATTCCGGTTGCAACTGAAATACCCAGATTTTTGATTGTTTCAACGAAAACTTGATACAACCGGTCTGCTTTGTCCGGTGGAGCCGCTTCTGTAAAACTTGGTCTTCGACCTTTACGGCAATCAGCGTAAAGCGTGAATTGACTTACAACCAACATCGAACCACCCGCCTCAATCAATGACCGGTTCATTTTG
>JAISBG010000653.1 GCA_031266315.1 Planctomycetaceae bacterium
GGCACGTTATTGTTGCGGATCGCAATGAAAGTAAAACAAGTTTTTATCGTCCTGATGATGATAAAAGCTTTGACGATTGGAAAAATGAGTTTTCTGCCGGTACTCTTTACACAATGAACAAATTTTCACGACAATGAAATTGGGTCTTATTCTTGAATGCCCGACAGAGGGTACTGATCATCTTGTTTATAAATATGTTGCGCAACAACTTTGCCCTCAATTAAAGATAATAGTTGAGGGGCATCGTAATAAGAAATTAATGATTGATAATTGCGGAAAAACTGCAAAACTATTATTAAAAAATTGTGATGCGGTTGCGATTATTTGGGACTTAATGCCGCCTTGGGAAGAAAAACGGCGAAGAAAACCTTGCCGAAACAGAGATGTAGACATGATATTGAAGAATCTGGAAAATGCGAATATTGATCGATTAGCAATTAAATCAAAAATTAAATTAATATGTATTGAACCGGAATTAGAAGCTTGGATAATTACGGAAAGAAAAGCATTGGAATCATATCAACAAGAGAAACACCCAACACATCCAAAACGATTTTGTCCTCCTAAAAATATCTCCAGAACAAGTAAGTATTGTAAACCAATTATTGAAAAATATCTTGGTAATTATAACGACATCTATGATGCAATCAAAATTGTGCAACACTTTGACAATTTCGATAAGGTAGCAAGGAAACATACTTCTTTTCGCCGCCTCAAAGAATTTATTGACGATTTATGTCAATCATCAAACCGTAACCGATAACGAATAATCTAAATATAGTTACAAAAAAATGCCACATCAAAACATGATAAGTAACTGTCTATTTTTAATTTGCCATTAAGTGAGATAAAAATTATTACCATTGGTGTAAAACCGGAATATTCCGCCCTGAAAGAGCGAAGGAATGTTACTAGCCATTGACGTGAAAAGTAATTATAAACAGGACTTTTGCAAAAGAGGAAAATGAGGTAAGTGACATCGAAGTTTCATTTTTTTGTTTTTTTATTTATTTGGAAAAACAAAAAAGATGTTGATGCGGTTAAGTTTCTTGTTACGAATCGTATTCATTGGAGCAATCAAAAGAGTGTAGAAATTTATCGTTACCGTTAGATGGGAACGAAAACCTTTCATTGAACATAAGCGAAACTGAACGCCGTCGTATTCAAGCATTTTACAAAGATTATGAACATAACCTATAATCTGTTGTACAATAAAGTTTCACAACTCATAACACCCCAATAAAATCATGTCGAACACACAGCCAATTAGGTGGGCAAGAACTTCAATGCAAAATAAAAAATGTTTTCTTTGTGGTAACGATGGAAAAAGTTCTACGCAACACAAAATTGATCTTCCTATCTTTACTGGTCAGGGAGACATTATTGAATTTTAAGAATGTCCTATCTGTGGTTTTTTGGGGAGTAGATCACATTGTAAAAGACAAATTTAATGACGACGATAAACAAAAACTTTCACAATTGGCGGCAGAAAAACACCTTCATAATAAAATCGGCTTTATTTTGAGTCGGGAAGATGGAACGATATTCGAACATGGACTGCCATTCAATACAATGGAAACATTACTGAAAGACTATCCACAAGATGCGGTTGAGTTGTTAGATCGCGCATTTCTAAATTTGTTTTTTGGAGAATGCAGTTAAAATCGTTCTTTTTTACTTAGTGTTTCGAGTATTTTTTCAAGTTGGGGGCGGGTAATACAAACTTGTTCAAAATGCGGAGCGGAACTGAAAACTTCTTTGTCTTTTTCTTCTTCAGCTGTTACGTCTGTTCGTGTTGACATGACTTCATCTTGTAAAGCGGTCAACCATTCAGGCATTTCAAAACCGACGCCCATCGGTTCTTTGGCAAAGTTTTCAATCTGTTCGTAAAGTTCATCGAAGGCGGTTTTGGCACATTCTTCACGCACTTGTCTTACCGCTTTCGGGACAAGACCGCACATCCGGTCTATTTGTAACGGTCTCACGAAACGTTCCTGAAGCCGTTCATGGACGCTCGGCAACCACATTCCATATTTTTCGCTCAACCGTGTATAACTTCGCAGATGTTCTTCCGCCGCATTGACACTTCGCCGCGCCACGGCTCGTTCCCACAGCAACGCCGCATTATCACATCCCGCACGAATCATTGCGTCGTGAACCCAATACACCGGTTTGAGATTCCACGAAATCCGTTCATAACCGATCTGCACCCGAAGCATGTCCAACAACATATAAAGTTTTTCGCCGTGATCCGAATGTGTTGTTGTACTATTATAATCGACGTATTCGGAATAATTTTCCGCGATAGATTCGAAAATAATTTCCAGCCGCGATACCGCTGTTTCCCAATCAATGTGTTTATTTTCAATATCTTCCAGCAATTTCGCCGCCATTTCGACTTCGCCTTCGTCCCGTTTGATTTTCTGGAGCGAACGGAGATAATTGCCCACGCCTTGATGCAACATTGCGCGAAGATTGCCGAATCCCATATTTTGCTGCGTAAAAATATCGTGACCGTAACGCTGAATAAATTGTTTAATTTCGTCCCAATAAGTCCGGTCAACAATTGATTCAATCGGTGAAATGCGGATTTGGCGGCTGTGAGAAAGCCAACTCGAAAGGAGTTGTTCGATAATCCGTTCCATATATTCCACTAAGGAAACATCTTGAGGTCCCGCTTCCGAACCGGAAGATTTGAACTTCCATTTTTTTGAAGAAATCGCAACACATTTTGTGATTGCCCGTGTTACCGTTTCGACAAGCCGGTCAAATTCTGTGATTGCTCCGGGACTAATTGTATTCATTTCTTCCATTTCTTGAATCGTTTCGAGTATTCGGAACGATTCCATCAGAAGTCCCAAACGCGGAGCGTATTCCATCAACCGCATAATCGCCTGCTGAATACAACGGCAACGAACAATATTCCAGGCGGCACCGCCGCGCGAAGTCGGAACATACAAAATAGTTTCCCGTGACAAAATCCGAAGCATCGGCATCCATAGTTTCCGTACGGTTTTAATATCGTTATGAAAAACCGCGTAATTCACTTCAAGAACCGCTTTTTGCCACACATCGGTTACATTGCGCCAATGTTGCGCACCAAGATAGGATTCCAGAATCATTTTGGCATCGCAAACTTCAACATGTGTCCAGATAATCCGGTCAAGTAAAATTTCTTTGGTTCCGCGATGCCGGTCATATTCCAAGAGCGAATCGGCAGTTCCGCGCGGCGGCGGAACCCGATACGCGGACGCCCTGCGGAGTAATTCATCTAATCCGTTGCAATAAACGACAATTTGCGAAAGCCATGAATTCAGATACTGCACAATATCTTCATTCAATGCAGTGTCCATTTCTTCCGGTTTAAGTCCCGCAATTTTCTCCGTAACATATTTCCAGAGTTTGGACATTGTTACGATAAAAGTTAGCCGGTCGCTGATTCGTTCTGTTTCGGCAACAATTTCAAAATCGTCCTCGTCGTTAAATCCCGACGGGTTGGGCGCGTCCATGAGAGAATCATCAATACCGTCATCTGTTGTGTCCTGATAAGTAACATTTTCATAAGCCGCTCCGTAAATAGACTCCTTCGGGTGAAACGGTTCATCGTGCGGCGGAAACAACTCGTCCAGTTCTGCAAATATGTCGTCTTCATCAACATCATCAAAAGAATCACCCAACACCGGATCA
>JAISBG010000666.1 GCA_031266315.1 Planctomycetaceae bacterium
AACCGTATCCGAGTGCGGGCAGTTCTGCCGATGAGCGGAATCGATTCGCCGCCAACGGATAGTTAATCTGGTTCATTGTCGGCGAGTACGTCGACGCAACCTTTCAGCGAAAGGTTGCCTACCTTGTGGTCGCCTGCCTGATGATTACCTATCTTTAACGAAAATTCCTCTGAAATATGACGAAAAAAGGTTAAAAGGAATTTTTGATACGAATCCAAGCGGCAAAGATTTCATCGCTTGAAGCGGTACGGTTTTTGAAACGGTTTGTTTCGAAAACAAAGGGACCGGGATAACCGGTTTTGATAAGTTCCGACACAACCGATTTCCAATTGATGACTCCTTCGTAAAGAAGCCAATGTTTTTCATCAAGACCATCATAATCATTCATGTGTGTTGAAGCAATTCGATTTCCGACAGCGGCGACAAATTCTTCCGGTTTTTCTTTGAGCGTATGGTTGGAATCAAAACAAATCCGAACAGTTTCCGGTTCACCAACGGCATCGACAATTTTGATTATTTCCGTACTGGTATTTCCTAAACATGTTCGCGGCAGATTTTCGACAACAACACAAACTCCTTTGAGTTTTGCGGTTGAGACGAGTTCCTTAAAAGACTTGATACTTTGTTCCAACCGTTTGGAACGTTCCTCCTCTTTGATTGGTTCCGCACTGGGATGAATGTTATAAAAATGAACGCCCAAAAGTTCTTTAAGGTCAAAAAACGGAATTGTATTTTGTACCGCTTTGATTCGGGCTTCCTCATTCTGTACGGAAACATCCCAACATCCGGCAAACGGAACATGAAGTGAACGAAGTTCAAGACCCAGTGTATCGGTTTGTTTTTTCAGTGCCGTGTACCAGTCGAAACGTTGTTGTTCGGAAGTCCGGGCATAAGCGTTACGGTCAATTGTCAACTCAATACATTGGAATCCTGCTTTTCGTACATTTTCTAATTCCAATTGTTCGAGCGGTTGAAACCGGATACCAAGATGACGACCAACCTTCCACTTTTCCAGAATTTCCTTATCTCCGGCAAAAAGTTGATACGGTAACGCTGTTGTCCCTAATACTGTTGTCATAAACATCAGTGCTTTCCGGCGGGTTATTGTTTCATTCATTGTGGAATCTCCTTTCGTAACTATTAAGAGTTATTATTGAGCATCTCTAAGAATACTTTTTTTACCACAGAGTTCACAGAGATAATTTTTTTGATTGTTTAAAATACATAAAGTAGAGAAGAAAGTAATACTAAAATTTCGTGTTTTCTATGTATTTTAAGTATTCAAAAAAAATCTTTTTCTCAGTACCCTCTGTGTTCTCTGTGGTAAAAATGAATTATTAGAGATTCTCTATTGTTAAAAATATTTTATCATACGGACTTTGTAGATATTCAAATCCGGCAACGTGATTTTTTTGTTGGGATTTTCCAGATAGATATTGTGCGTCCACCAACTTTCTTCCGCTTTTGTATAAAGCAGTTTACCGGTTTCGGGAATGTAATTAACCGATTTAACGTCACGTACAGATTGAAGCGATTTGAAAGGCGTAAATTTTTCCTGTTCGATGTTAAAAGAACACACGCCTTCATGACCGCTTACCAGAAGTTCCTCTTTGGAAACATGGAACAAATCGTGACCGCTTTCAACCGGAATTTTCCATTTCTTTTCGAGTTTTAGTTCCGGTGAGGGTGTGTTCCAATTTTTCAACGAATATTCACGCAACTCATCGAAACCGAGAGCGTAAAACCGATTACGTTCAGAAATCCAAACCGCTCCATGTCCTGAATGTAACGAGTCTTTGAACAACACTTTTCCCGATTGATTAATATCATAGACTTCAATACTGTTTCCTTTTTCGTGAGTGGAAAGAGCGGCAACAATTTTATTATCCGGCAACAGATCGGCGGAATGAACTGCCGGAACATATGCGAAAAAGAGATATTTTTTGGTTTTCCGTTCCAACAATAATAAACCGTTGCCCCCTGTCAACAGTAATTTCGTACCGTTATCGACCGGTTTACATTCGTCTAACGGAATCATAAACCGATATTCCTTCGGTAATTGTGATTGAACTTCGGAGACTTGCCATTGCCAAATGATATTAACATTGGTATTGTCGGATGTTTTCTCGTCGATAATGTACACTTTATCACCGCCGCAAACAACAATTCCCTCAAAACCTGATTGGTCGGAATCGTCGGAATAACAGACAGATTGACTCAAAAAACATAAAACAGTACAAAAAATGACATGTTCTAATAAAAGTTTCAACACCTTCATTTGTTTTTTCCTTTCATAAATGAAATTGAAATAGTTTACATAACAGTTTTTTTAATTTATTTCGTATTCGAAAATGTTCGAAGAGAATTTTTTAAATACGAAACAGTTGAAATTATACCTCATACTGTGAATATTTACAATGTTGTACACTTTTCCTTTTTAAATTTCTGTTTTCATTTTTTGTTAGGATTATAAAATTTGTTAGATTTTACGTAGGGACGCACGACTGTACGTCTCTACAAAAACCGAATTTTAAAG
>JAISBG010000667.1 GCA_031266315.1 Planctomycetaceae bacterium
GAGGGGGGGGGGGCAGTATGTAGGGAAGAGTTAAGAAATGAGAGCGGAAAATGTTGGCTTTCTCAATATTTTTCCGCAAAATTCTTACAACTCATTCGTTCTTCACCGTTCGGCTTTACTCTTGTCGAACTTCTTGTGGTGATTGCGATTATCGGCGTGTTAATCGCTCTTCTGTTGCCGGCAGTGCAGGCGGCTCGCGAAGCAGCGCGACGAATGCAGTGTTCCAACAATATGAAACAACTAGGCATCGGGTTTCACAATTACCATGATGTGTTTGACGCTTTTCCGTCGCAAAATGGATATCTGCGCGGAGGAACCGGATGGGGAGCTTTTTTTCAAGTTCTGCCGTTTGTTGAACAACAAGCCGCTTATGATTCCATCAAAACAAGCCCCGGTTCAGCAGGAACAATTGTAGCCGTTCCCGGTACCGATCTTGCCAGTGTTGCGTTTCTTGGTGATTTTTCTGTTCCGTCGTTTTGTTGTCCTTCCGATCCGACGGCAAGACAAAAAAATACACAACCCGGTCCCAACGGTCCAATATACAAAACAAGTATGCGGCTTTCTACGGCTGATATTGTTCTCAATAATATTGATAACGGTAATTGGGGACATTTTACTGAAGGTCAATGGCGGGCAAGAGCTCCCTTCATTGAACGCACATGGCATTCAACCGCTTCATTCCTTGACGGTACGTCCAATACCATTATGGCAAGCGAATCTGTAACATCAACCGAATTGTACTCCGACCGGACAATAAAAAGCGGTATCGCGTTTGAATCTTCAATTTACGGAGGAAGTAACGATATTGATCCGAGTAAATGTTTGGCGGTACGCGACTCAGGAGATGCAAATCTCATCGCTTCAAGTAAATATGATACAACAAAAGGAAGTTGGCGCGGCGGTCGCATTATTAGTGCACACCCCGCAATGACCGGATTCAATACGGTTTTACCGCCCAATTCGCCTAATTGTTACCGTGACGGAGTTGGTTCTTGGGGATTTTACAACGTTTCAAGCCAACACACCGGCGGAGTCAATTCGGTATTCGGCGATGGTTCCTGCCGTTTCATTTCGGAAACAATTAATTGCGGCAATCTCAACGCCAAATACAAACCGCGTGAATATTTCAATACGGCAAGTCCTTTTGGTGTTTGGGGAGCAATCGGTTCTCTCAACGGCGGAGAAACCGTTACTCCGTAATTTTATTTCAATAATTTAACCAAATTTTATTTCCTGTTATGTTTAATTCTATGTTTAATTTATTTTGTTACGTTGTTTTGTTGTGTTTATGGATTCCTTTTTTGTCGGGATGCAACCAATCGCAACGTCCGGCAGGACTTCCGCCTCTTCATCCGTGTACTATCACCGTAACACAAAACGGTGTTCCGGTTAACGATGTGTCCGTACAACTCCTTTCCAAAGAGGAAAGTATTTGGCCCGTTACCGGAATCACAGATGTTTCGGGCAATGCGGTTTTGGTAACTTATAGCCGATTTCAAGGTGTTCCTATTGGTGATTACACGGTGGTTCTTTCCAAAAGGTTGACGGAAACAAACACGTCGGTCAATGAATCTGTTTCAGGAATAACTCAAGTGTATTCAGTCATTGACAATAAATACACCACAGCAGAAACAAGTTCCTTAGAAATATCCGTCAAAAAAGGACGTAATACCATGTCATTTGACATCGGTTCACCTGTTCGTGTTCTGGTCGATACAATTCGTCCGGGAACTTGAATTAGAATCGTATCGTGATTGACTGGAATAATAAATAACCCATGTTACGCACTGGTAAAAAAGTCCGTCAAACACACGAAAAATCGAAAGAGGTGGGCGATCCGCCCGCTGGGCGGTCGCGCCGGTTGAGTCTTCATTTTGCCGTCGTTAATTTGATTTACTGTCGGCGAGTACGCCGACGCGACCTTTCAGCGAAAGGTCGCCCACCTCTTTCGATTTTTCGTATGTTTTGCCGACTTTTTGACCTACGGTGCGTAACATGAGTGAGTTACTTATTTTTGCTTTGTTTGCATGGCTTTAAACACGATAATTTTTATTTTGTTTTGAGCAACAAGATTTGGTTGACGGCAAACGGGACGAAAATCATCAGCGGCAACCATGCACCAAGAACCGGCATATTACCGTTTGCGCCGAGATATTGGCATGATTTCTGAACCACGAGGAAGGCAAGAATCACCAGTCCGCTAATTCCCATCGCCTTGAAAACATTTCGGTCTCCGCAAGATAGGATTGTCGGCAAACCAAGAAAAAGGAGAATGATATCAAGAAAAGGTTGTAAAATCCGGCTGTGAATCAAGGCGTGAATCCGGTTGCCGACATCAAGACTGTTGTTTCGGGCGGCGTTGAAAAGTTCCCAAGTCGAGGCAAATTGCCGCCAGGCATCGTTTGCGGCAAGATAATCAAACGGAACTTTACTCACCACAAAACAACTGTCCGCCTCAACCCAATCCGGCGCGTCCTGATGCGTAATCACAATCGCCTTTTCCTGAAACATCAACGAAGAACCATTGAGAACCGCCGGAATCTCCGTAAAACCAACAAGTAGGAATCCCGATGGTTGTCCGTTTTTTGCCGGACGGTAAAAAGCGTTCTTTGCTTTGAGACGAGTCAACTGTTTGGCAATCGGTTTTGGAATGACAAAAACCGGATTGCTTATTCTCAACTCTTTTCGATAAATCTGATCGCCTAAAATACTAATTCCCGTTTCATTGTCAATAATTGCGTTCAACCGAACTCCGTGATCTTTGCTAATATCTTCCGCTTCTGTGACCAATTCGTCAAGAAAATGCGGCAACACTGTTTCACGGAGAATTGTCGAGACCACCGCAACAAAAATCACCGCAAATATTAACGGTTGAATAATACGAAGCGTTGAAATTCCAGCCGCCTGAATCGGAACCAATTCGTTATTGCGAATCATCATGGCTATTGCAATCATCGCGGAAACAAGCCCCAAAATCGAACTAAGCGTCATCGCAATCGGAATTGATTGGAAAAGATAATACGTCCAAATCAACCGGATAACATTGTTTTGCTCTTTTCCCTTCTGAACCAAACTATCCAAATGGGTGAAAAGATCAAAAACAATAAAAATGCCAATAATACAAATAAACCAGAAAATCAGATTGAAAAAGAAACTTTTCAAAAGATATCGATCTAAAATGGTCATCTTGTTTTTAATATCAGGAGTTATGGAGTAAAAAAACCAACGAATTATGCAAAAAATTTCGTTTTCCCGCAAGAGGAATTATCCTGATAAAAATACTATTTCCGCGAAACTATTTTTTCACACACAGTAATTAGGATCAAAAGTGGTGGGCGATCCCTTCGCTGAAGGGTCGCGCCGGTTGACTCTGCATTGACTCCAAAACGGAAAGCACACAAATTGCCGTTGTTCCTCTGATTCACTGTCGGCGAGTACGCCGACGCAACCGTTCAGCGAACGGTTGCCCACCTACAAAAGGTTGCCCACTTGATGATTGCCTACTTTTAACGAAAATTCCACTGAAATATTACAAAAAATCCCCCAACCGGATTTGCCGAACTTTTTCCGGCTGTCTGGTTGAGAACCGATGAATAAGATATAATAT
>JAISBG010000698.1 GCA_031266315.1 Planctomycetaceae bacterium
CTATTTTAACATGTAATTTTTTTGCAATTTCTTGCAACATACTGTTTAAGGCGTTTTGTTGTGTGTTTGGGCGTGTATTATTCATCGTTTTTTCTCCTTATTCAAGGTTTGGTGTAAAGTTTTCTATCCAAAATTGAAATCACATTGATTTCAAAATGAAAGGTTACAACTAGCATACCGAAAAAGTAATTTAGGAAAGGTTTAAATAAAAACAATATTTTTTTTTCGTAACTGTCTTATTTTATTTGTATCTATTCAGGTAACTATCATGAAATATTTCTCCGCCCCGCAAGGGACAGTGCGTAACAACCCGCCGTAACACGGCGGGTAACAACACACTCAATCAATCGCCCTGTAAGGGCAATAAAAAATTGAAAACGATAATGTGTTGATTTAGCAATAAAATATAAAATCTATTGACGGTTGTAATTCACTTGCCTTTTCAGGGTGAATGGGATGTCGGCTTCGCCGACCTGTTGAGTTTTACTCATAAAGTTGGTTGTGCATGAAAATTTCACTGAAATATTACAATTTTTAGGATTTATAAAACAATAATAACAATAAATTGCTCCTACAGGATTCGATAATAAATCTTACGAAAATAAATTCTACAAAACATTTGTGTGTTCGCAAGGTATTTTTAGATAATAAAAAGGTCTTTTTGTTTGAATATACAGCGTTAGTGTTGTATCGGATATTTTCCAAGCAACTATTTTCCGGATTGATCCGACAAACCGAATAGCCCGATAGGGCTTCATTTTCATAACCGCAGTCTTTGACCTGCGGTACTGCGATAAAAAGCCTACCGCCTGAAAGGCGGGACTTAGTGTGTGTGGCAACGGGTTAAAATCTTGCCTTTCAGGCAGTAGTCTCTTTGGTTTGTAACCGTAGGTCAGAGACCTACGGTTACGAAAATTAAGCCCTGTCGGGCTACTCCGCTTTGGGAATCAATCCGGAAAATAGTTATCTGAAAAATATCAAATACAACCCTAACGCAGTATATCTCCTCACAAATGATTTATTACGATAGACGGTTTGGGAAATTTGTAAAACAATTTTTTAAAACAATTTTTTAAAACGATTTTTAAAACAATTGGAACTCAAGCAACAGGCATACCGAAGAATCGATAAAAAACAATTTTTGCCATATTTAGACAAAAACAACTTTTTATTGAACAATAAGATATTTTTTGCACAGTTTCTGTCGTAACAAGGATAGAAAATGTCAAAAACAAAAATCAATACGGTTTGTTTTCATGCGATTTTGTGACAGTTTCGAAATCTGTTCCGTGAAATACAACGGCTACACCGTGATATTTCACGGCTTCCCCGTTGTATTTCACGGAAATTTTACATCACACCGGTTGAGTCTTTATTGATTCCAAAACGGAAGGCAATACAATTTGCCGTCATTTATTTGGTTCACTGTCGGCTATCGCCGTTGCGACCTTTCGGCGAAAAGATCACCTTGACCCCATAACTATTTCCTTTGTAATTCCAATTTGATGTTATTTTTTCCTTTATGAATTATTGCCGATAGCGGCGTTTTTTTCACGTCTTGATAAATAGGAGGCAATAATTCTTTTGCGTCCCATTCTACTTCGCCGCCTTTTAGCGGAACGGCGATTGATTCAAGTTTGGAAACAGTAACATGATATTCTCCCAGCAACGCACCGCGTCCAATGTTACCGTAAAGCGATGTGAGAACAAAATTCCCTTGCTTATCGGTATGACCGCCAGCCGTTTCACCTTTTTCATCTTGCGGATGAAAAACCACATCCGCATCGGAAACCGGTTCGTCGTCCAAGAGAATTGTTCCGCGTACCATTTGCACGTCCGCTTTGAATGAACCATAAGAACAACCCAAAATCGGACAAAACAGAAGGCAGAGAAAAATGTAATGATATTTTTTTGTCATAGTGAGTATTTCCTTTTCAATAAATTCCAACACTTTCACTTCCGGCGCGAGTTCCAAGTGCGCCCCAAATTCCAAACAATGATGTTGCCGGACGTTTGAGCGGCTCTCCGCTGTTCGGATTAAATTGATAATTGAACGCAGTTGCATCGCCCGCGTCAATCGTATCGGAAATAAACCGGACGGAAGCATCGGCAAACGACACAATAACACCACCGGTGTGATAACTTGCGGCATTTGTCGCGTTATAATCGTCCGTGTTGCCGCCCGCCGCTCCGTTACGAGAACAAGACAACGTGTTCGGCTGCATGAGCGTTGAAAAATGCGTCATTGCCGGACGCCCTTGTCCCCAACGCCATCCAATATTGATAACCGCCGCGTTGGAAAGTGCGCTGTCGGAAAATTCGTTTTTGCTACTTAATTTATTTTTACAAGCCAAGACGGTTGTTGTTGTCGGACTTGTTCCCAACATCGCAACATTAAATTTGGGATTTGTCGATTTTAAGTTGGAATCGGTGTCCGGCGCAACAGTTCCTTCCGACGTTAAAATCGTGTTACTCGTTCCGTCGGGAATATCGACAATTGAACAGACAAATTCGATTCCGATACCGAAAATTCCGCGATTTCCGGTATCTCGATAATTGTAACGATACCACGAATCGCCGATACACGCACGGTAATTGATTCTTGCGAAGTGACTGGAATCCACATAAGCGTTGCCGTCGGACGGACAAACGATACATTGAGGACGCACGCGACAGAAAAAGTGGTCTTTTCCTCCATGCGTGCTGTTCCAGTTAATGTAATTACCGGGCAAATTTTCAACCGTCGCGGGCAATTTTGCGTAACTGCTTTGAAGCACGCCGACAAACTCTTCATACGCCGCCGCGTTTTCAATAAAAGGAAGCAGCGGAATGACATAAGAAATTTGCGACCCGATTTGCAAACAACTGTTGTTTCCGGTTGCCGTTCCGGCGGCGTCATTCGGTACAACGTAACCGTTGTTATAGCCGGTCAACGGGAAACCGATGCTTTTGACTTTATCGACATAGAGTTCCTTTTGGAAACTCGCCGATGGAAAGTGTTGAAGCGTGTCGTGCATGTTATGACACGCCAACGCGATTTGTTTTTGATTGTTCGTACACTTCATTCGTCTTGCGGTTTCCCG
Organism: Planctomycetaceae bacterium; assembly: GCA_031266315.1. Lineage (GTDB taxonomy): Bacteria > Planctomycetota > Planctomycetia > Pirellulales > Thermoguttaceae > WRKP01. The sequence continues at coordinate 3,084 of JAISBG010000698.1, forward strand.
TGCCGCTTGAACTGCCGGCAACAGAAGGGCAATTAACGTGCCGATAATCGCAATCACCACAAGAAGTTCAACTAACGTAAAGGCAAAAATAGTAGTTTTTTTCATGGTATTCTCCTTATGAAAAAAAGATAAAATGAACAGATTACGTAACATGTAATCTGTTTTTGTATAAGTTGAAAACAAACGCAACGCCGAGAAACGGCAACAGAATATCGCTCTTAGACGGAGCGACACGACACTTAAAACAGGTTTATTCCCACCGATCAAAGTGGTGCATTACATGTTAAAATGTAACACTGAATTATACCCGCGGTATTATACGCGACGCTCCCTTGACGGGAGACACGTAACATTATAATACCACAATAATTTTCTACACGGAAAATCCGTTGATCTTGTAAAAAATTATAGTTCGCCGAAGCGATTTTAAGTGTAGTTGACGTACTCGAATTTTTTAACACCCGAACAAAAATCCGGGCGATTTATCGTTCAAAATGGAAAATTGGTCTCCAAAAGTTAAAAATTAATTAGGCTTGTCATTTTAAATGACGGATCAAAAGATGTCAAGCCCGCAAACAGAAATTTTTTTTTCCTCTTTGCAGACGGAATCACATCGTCAATAACAAATTAAACGGCGCAACATTTCAGCGAAACTTTTGATAAATTGCCTACCTCTTTTCGTGTTTTTTCGCATGTTTCACGTTAAAATATGAAAATTCCAATGTAAGGATTACTTTTTTTTATTGATTTTAACGAATCAGGAATTTTAATCCCACCACCATTGACCCGGCTGGAGTTCAAGTTTGACTCCCTTCCGAACATTGGTAACTTGTCCTTTATCTTCAGTTTTAGCATTGTCAGGATGAAGTGCGATTTGCGGTTCGATTTCAACTCCGCCACCAATAGGTGCCATAAATAATCCTTTACGCACCGCCGAACCAACTACCGGCTCCACCTGCGATGGCGCACTGAATCTTTGAACCGCGTATTTTTCTTCGTTGCCAAGAAATTCCATCGACCAACCGGTTTTTCCATAAAAATCTTCTTTTTGGATGTGAGCCGCACAAACAAGCATATCAACAAAATTACGAAGTTGAGCAAAAACCAACGATTTCTGTGACAACTTTGCGTATTCCGCCGTAAACGATTTAGAGAAAATTTTACTGGCTTTGTCGATTTTTCCTTTTTGAACAACACGTTCACCGGTCGCGGTAACAACTTCGTCTTCGGCAACAAGTTTAACGCCGGAACCAATCAATTCCATACCGGTTCGGTCTTCCGTCAAAAGAACCGATTGATAATCCGGAACGAAAAACCACCGGAAAAGTGCATTTTGATTAGTTCGACCGGACGGTTCGGCATGGGCAATAAACGTATCAATTCGTACCCCGCGCGGAACCGGTTCCACTCCGATTCCGATTTGTTTCATGCGATAATCCGCCGCAACCATAACGCCCGCCGCGTGTGTTGACGCCGGAATTCCGTCAACACGAACCGTTTGCATTCCAAGACTTTCCCGCAATCCCCGAACAAATGCCTCACGACGACCAGGTCCATCATAACCGCCAAATGATTGTTGAAACTGTTGTAATCGGGCATTGCCTTCTTCTGTCGGGTCAATAGAACAACCAACAACTTCGATTGCGTCTTTACCCGGAGCGTAAGCACGGAGAGCAACCGCCAAATCCTGAAGTTCACAGACAGGGCGGTTGCTGGTTGCCCCCATCATCACGCCCTCATAACCGGGGTACCAACCCTCCGCAGGTCCGGCAATCACAATATCTTTCGATTCAGGGAAATAGAAAACATAACGAATCCGTTGGAGACCGGCAAGATATTTCATCTCTTCCGTAACAACTCCGTTGCCGTCAATCAAGGCTTTTTCGAGACGGTTCAACGAAAGATACCGAATCAAACTTTTTCGCTGAACATCTTTCGGCAACTGGGAATACGATGCCCTTGCGGAATTGAGATACTGCTCGTTCACCCGACCATAGTCAAGCGTGTAATCACGGCGGAGAACACCATTCGGATCAATCCGAACACCAGAATAATTTGAGTAGGGATCATTATTCTCGTTATTACTGTTGCTACTGCTGGTCTGCGCGTAAATCGAAATCATTCCCGTTGTGGCTGCCGCAAAAGCCCAAACAAGGAAAAGTGTCAATAGTGTTGTTGTCAATTTTCTGAAATTCATTTTAACATCTCCAATTTTTCTTGTTGTAATTGTACTCCTTAACGGGAACGGAAACCTACACACCAAAACCTCAACGGTTTTATTAGGAAAGTGTACCTCATGGAAATAAATAATAAAAATTTATTTCATCTAATACAAGACAAAAAAACAATATTAATCCATGTTTTTTGCAAAAATCGGTAAATTTAACACATTTTCCCGATTTTACGTTAAAAAACAGGATCAACATCCGTGTTTTTCGAGTTTTTCTCTTAATACGTCCTGCGTGAACGGTTTGACCAGATAATCGGTAACACCGGCTTGAATTGCCTCCAACACACGGCTTTTTTCCGCTTCTGTTGTTACCATAATTACCGGAATTTTCGTATCCTGCTTTCGGATTTCTTTAAGCACTTCCAAACCGGTCATACCGGGCATATTCCAATCGGTCAGAACCATGTCAAATTTGCCGGGAGCAAAAATAGCAACTGCTTCCGAACCGTCCGCCGCTTCTGCAACATCTTTAACACCAACGGCTTGCAACGACCGCAAAATAATTTTCCGCATCGTACTGGAATCGTCAGCAACGAGAACACGTGTCATGTTTTACCTCATAAGGATATTTTAAGGGTTGAAAAATCAATATACAATATACAATAAAATACACCGGTTTACTATTTACTAAATATTCCGGTTTAACTTAATACCTGAACAAGTTCTTTTTTAATTTGGCTTTCAATCGTGTGTTTCAACAAAATAGCGGCAACAGGCAAATCAACGGAAATCATCACCGAATCATTGAACGATTGAACGGAACCCGTCAACGAAAAACCTAAGACTTTGAAGGCAAATTCCATTGAATGAGGATCATTCCAGGTTTCGGTTAAATCAGTAACCGTGTAAGTGTGTTGCTGCTTAATTTCCTCATGTTTCCGTTTTAACCGCTCTGTCGCTTTGTCCTGACCGAGTTGATGAGGAACCGTAATTTTCATTAAGGGCATAATTATTGGATCGGCGTTTAAAACGCCTGATTAAATGTTGAGGATTTTTGCTTTGAGCCGGGAAATCAATTGAACGGCTTGACCGATTTCCT
>JAISBG010000714.1 GCA_031266315.1 Planctomycetaceae bacterium
GTTATGTTGCCCTTACAGGGCGTTGTTTGGTGTGCCGTGACCCGCCGCGTTGCGGCGGGCTGGCTTGTGCTGCCCTTTTCAGGGCGAAGGAATGTCGGCTAACACCGATACGGCTATTGGGCAAAAGTCATGTAGGAAAATTTCACGGAAATATTACATTTTTTTAATTAGGAACATTTCTTTTTCATTCAAAGTCGGCAATCAACCGGTGGGCAACAGCAATCAATCGGTGGGCAACCTTTCGCTGAAAGGTTGCGTCGGCGATAGCCGACTGGGAACCGGATTCACGACGGCAAACTGTATTGCCAACCGTTTTGGAGTCAATGCCGAGTCAACCGGCGCGACCCTTCAGCGAAGGGATCGCCCACCAATATGAAGGGATTGCTCACCAATGCAAAGGGATTGCCTACCAATGCAAAGGGATTGCTCACCAATACAAAGGGATTGCCTAGCAATTTTATGTTGATTATTCTTTATGTTAATTATTTTTTTCGACGAGTACGGCATTTCCGATCCATTGGCGGATAACAGCGGCGGCGGCTTCGGGGTTTTCGGCAATAAGTTCGGCGATTTCGTCTTTCAGGGAACGTATGGAGCCAAAAGGATCCAATGTCCGATTGATTTCATCTTCTTCATCGGTTTCAGCGGCGGCGGCGGCTTCGGCTTCGGCGGCGGCTTTTGCCTCCATCTCCGCCCGAACCCTCGCCTCAATCACTTCCAGCGGCGTCTCCGAACCCTCCACAATCACAATCGGTTCCGGTTTGGGCGGTTTGGTAATCGACCAAAGAACACACAACCCGCAAAGAACCAATCCCATTAAACTAAGACTTTGCCAATTTTGTTTGAGCCAAACTTGAATCTGTTGCCATGTCGTCAACACAATCACCGGCTCCTCTTTGGGACGGTAAAATTCAACAGTTACCATACTTAACGGATCAGGATTTAATTTGGATTTCCACCAAGGCATTAAAAGTTGGGCAACACTTCGTTGAGTTGTTTGGCGGATTGTTTCGCGAACGGCTTCGAGTTCTTCGGCGGTTGGTTCGGGAGGCATTTCACCTTGTTTGCTGTTCTCCAAATACCAAGTTTCCAAAACATGTTTATGCGGAATCCGAAGTGTTGCCAAAACCCGTTCCGGCGTGAACGGAACAATTTCAGTGTTTGCCTCCTGACCTTGAAGAGCGTTGGATTTTTCCGATTCGTGCTTTTTCTCCGTCGTTTTTGCCCCTCCCGCAATATCCGCTTGAGGCTCAATCAATGGTCGAGACATCATCGCAATCTGTCCGGGACGACCAAACCGGTCATAGCCGGTTTTCATGTAATCAATTCCTAAAACGTGTTCGGTCAGGGTGGTTGGTTTACCGTGTTCCACCGTAAAAATTTTTTCGCTGAGATGTTTGGTCAAATCAACCGATGTCGCAACCTGAAGTCCTTCGATATGCGGGAGGATATTGTAGATTTGATCTTGGAACATATTCTGATAACGTGCCATTTGCCGGAGATAATCGCCGGCTCCGCCCGTCAACTCTTCACCGGCTCCGTTGTAACTCCGGTTGTTTCGCCGGTCAATAATTTTAATCTCCTTCAAATCGGCATTGCGAAACGCCCCTTGAACCGCTCCGCCAATTGCGGAAATCGTATTATCTTCCAACGGTTTGAAACTTATCGTGTCCACGAAAACCGACACGGAAAAAACTTCTTTCTTCGCCCAAATATTCCGATCCCATTCCCTCCGCAGACTTGGAACCACAGAAACAGACGCCACGCCTTTCATCTCTGTTATTTCATCAGCAACATCTTGAGCAATTGCGTTGGTTTTCTGTTCCTCTATCATTTTGGAACTTGACCAAGGACCAAGCGACAATGCCGCTTCTTTCCTCGCATTCCCGCGTGTGTCAACCGCTTTGGCTTCGTGAATGGTTGCGGCATAAGTTGCCTGCTGTGCTTTCGGAACCATGAGTTGATCGCCGACCCAATGATGTGACCGTAGATTGTTGTTTGCCAACGCATCTTCGACAGCACGTTGCTCATCTTTGGTAAATTGCCAACCATTGTACAACGCCACCTCTTTAGAACGCGGATCACTCGTTTTAATACTGCCGACAATAAGGTATCCCAGAGAAACCAAAAGTGTTGTGAACAAAAGCGCCGCAACAATCCGGTTCCCCGGCGTCATACTCAGGTAAAGATCACGAAACTGAAAATAAAACTTCTTAAAATAATCCATAATTTAGTTGATAACGGAGAGTTGATAGTGGATAGTGTCGCAAGCGGAATTTTATCACAAGGCAATAATTCCGCCTGCGACACTATCCACTCTCCACTATCAACTTTCCACTATACTCTGATGTTTTGAATTTCTTGGTACGCCTGAACGAATTTATTTCTCATTTGCATCATCATTTTGAAAGCAATGTCGGCTTTCTGTACAGCGGTAAGAACTTCCGCCATACCGATTTCGCCGCCCGTCATCAATTTTTCAACCGCTTGATCGGCACGTTGTTGCATCATATTAACTTCACCGATTCCGCCGAGTAGTAAATCTTTGAATGATGTTTTTTTAATTTCTTCTGCCGTCATGGGGCGGTCGGGATCCATTTTGAAACCGATACGTCCCATTCCTTGCCGTGCCTCCAGTTGCCCGATTCGCCCCACCCCGCCATAAAGATAACTTATACCGTCCATAGTAGTTGATAGTGGATAGTTGATAGTGGATAGTGTCGCAAGCGGAATTTATCACAAGATTATAATTCGCTTGCGACACTCTCCACTATCAACTATCCACTATCAACTATTAAGTGATTATTCTTAAGGTTTGATTTGCCATTGACTTTGTAACTTCAATAGCACCGAGATTGGCTTCGTAGGAACGTCCGGCTTCGACGGCGTCGGTGAACTCAGTGACGAGATTGATTCGCGGTAAATTGATAAAACCTTGTTCATCGGCATCGGGGTGAAACGGAACATATTTCCGAATCGGCGGCAATTCGTCCCGACAAACTTCACGAACAAA
>JAISBG010000748.1 GCA_031266315.1 Planctomycetaceae bacterium
TCGCCTGCCCAATATGACCAGTTGCCTCCCAATCAGGAATTTTCACGTGTCATGAGCGTACTGTGCGGTTACTTTGTTGCGCTGTAATCATTTCTGAAACGGCGACACTAACACCCGTACTTCATACGGAGTCAGTTCTACGTTCCATGTTGAACCTTTCGACCAATCGTCGGTGTAACAATCGGCAAATCCTGTTTCCGAAATGGAAAATGACCGCGTTTCCGGTACAACCAAACTTTTTGCGAAATCAGGCGGATTTAACACTTCCATTGTTACCGTAACCGGTTTCGGATTTTTGTTCACGAACATCACGCCTGCTGTTTTTTCGTTGCGAAATGCCAGACACTCAACCGTTGGAACTGAAGATTGCGCCCACATCTGTTTTCCTTTGATAAAATTATTAGCGACATATAACAGTTTTGCGGTCGGACGCGGTTTGTTATTGTTGTCGAATAAACCATACGTTCCGCCGCCGCGCGAATGCCATGTTTGCCCAATATCCACACCGCCGCGTATTAAATGATTCAGCACCGAAGCCAACCAAGCCGCACCAATAGGAGTGGCTTGACGCGGATCGTGCGGTTTGTAACTATAATTGATATTGTATTCGGTAATAGCAAGTTCCACATTTTTTCCGGGCGTAATACGTTCCACAACGGCGCGTACATCAATCGCATCTTTCCCGAATGAAGGAGTTGTTGCCATGATATTTTTTGTTGGAGTATCTGCCGATCCGGTGGGATATTTATGCCAACTCAGAAAATCAACATTTTCGTGACAATGTTGATAAAAATCGGCAATATAACCAATCATGGGCCAACACGGAGCATAACCGCCGATTTTGATACTCGGATCAACTTTTTTCATTTGTTTTGCCGCCAAATTATACATGTGCCACAACCACCGGTCTGAAGGAATTTCTTTCGCGTAGGGTTCATTGTAGATTTCCCAATGCGTCAATCCGAGTTGTTCTTTGATGTTCATTTCTCGCACGAAATCCGCACATAAATCCGCAAACAATTGCCGCCCCTCCGGCTTGCTGATGTCCACAAACGAAGGAACTTTTAGACAGAACATTGCCTGATAATCAGGATTAACGGCGCGTGATTTTTTAACCATTTCCACATACAACGCGTAATTCGGTTTATCCATTTTTCCGTCAGGATAAACCGATTCCAAACTAAATCCCGCATGAAACCGTAACATGCAATAGTTTACTTCTTTCATCACCGATAAGTATTGGTCAAAATTACGGTCATACCCGCTTTCATTCGTGGAAAAGACATAAGGGTTAATGTTACGTTCCGAATAATCAAAGTCCACCGTAACCGATGCGGATAGTGTTGACCTATCAGGAGTTGCGGACAAAATTTTTGCAAGAGTTTCCGCTTTTTTGTTGTCAACAATTCCCAATATTCCCAACAGAATTTGCGACGAACTATTGGCAACATTTAACGGATTTTCTTCTTTCTCCGGCTGATTGAGCAGAGAACGAATATTGGAAAATATAATCGTTTCGATTTTTTTGTTCGGATGCGGGTTTTTCCACGCGGCAACTGTGAGGTTATATTCATCGGCGGACGACGAAACAACGGTACCGGCAAAAAATCCTCCGCGCGGATTACGGTTGCGCATTTGCCCGCACAATTCAACTTCTTCACGCAAAGGAATTTTCTCTTCCGTTCCGTCGGCGTAACAAACCTGAAAATGCGCCATTTCCTGATCAATTTCGCCTTGCAGATATTCTGTCAACAAAAATGCCAAACCGCCGATTTCGCGGTTAATCGGCAATTCCACACTGTCCGGTAAATCGGGATAAACATCGGCACGCAACGGCAACATAAAATTGTTCGGAAAATTCAACCCAAACGGAATTTCCTGCAATAATGCACGATAAGTATCATTGATAAATTGAAACGCCGGAAATTTTTTCAGGTTGAGATCGGCACTAATATTTTTCGGAGTTAAATCGACACAATCTTCAGAAGTAAGTTGCAATTCGGGTTCGGAAGATTTTTCGGCGGACGGAGCAGGCAACACTTCAACCGTGAATTTTTTCTCTGTTGTTTGACCGGCAACTTCGACGGCGGCGGTAAACGTATGTTTTCCTACTGCCGAAACGGTAGGAATCCACGTGAATACGTTTGCGGTGTCAAAGCCGTCGGATAGACGAAAGACATCCTCTTTTGCTGTTGTGAAAAGAATCTTGTCAACCTCTACATACGGTGCTTTTGCGCCGTTCATAATTGAAAGGCGTGAACCGACGGTTTCGGCGGTAAAACGTCCGGTGTTAACCCAACGAAATTCCGGCGGCGAACCCCAAATCCATTTAAGTTCTTTCTCGGGACGGCGCAAACAGAATTCCCGCGCTCGGGAACGTACCCAAACGGTGTATTCTTTACTGTCTTGGGGAAACGGAACTGTTACAAATGTTACGTAACCTGATTTATCAAACGTAACGGCACCATTAGGTAATTTTTTCGCGTCGCGCACCGCGTGTTCGGCGGCGTGAAACACCTGTAGATCGGGCGGGGCTTCGTGAACGGAGCCGTTAAAACGGTAACGTGTTGCGGTATTTTCTGGAATATCGGCGGTTATCGTCAACTGAAAAGTTTCACCGACACGGATTTTTTCGGGATATTTCAACGACGAAATCGTAACCGAATAATTTTTATCGTTTTGGAAATTGGTTTTAACCGATTCGGTTTCGAGTTCTTTTGGTTTATATTCCACATTTTGCAGTGATTTTGTTTCGACCGTTGACAATTCCGTTTCAACGGGAGATTGTTTCGGTAACGGAACATCGGCAGGCAAAGAATTTTCGTTGCCCAAAGTTGCGCCGGAAACGGAAGTATTCACTACCGGCGTTTCAACGGTTTTCTCTTGCTGATGTTGCAGCTTGGCAAGATCACAGCCAATAAGAAAAACCGATAAAAGAATTACTGTGTAAAAAAATTTGTTCATAAAAAACCTTTCCTTTCAAATTGTTGAAAATCGTAATTATATACTTTTCACTGTTAAAAACTACCCTTTTATTTATGTGAATTATTAGGGAGGTGGGCTATTTATCAAAAGACCCGCTAGGCGGTCGCGCCGATTGGCTTGACATTGACTCTAAAACGGAAAGCAACATAATTTGCCACCGTTAATCTGATTCACTGTCGTCTAACGCCGACGCGAAAATCGAATTTTCAAGTGTAACGAGTATATTACAATATGGATCATTCCGGTTGCCTTTTACTTAATATCAATAACGATATTATTCTTGCCGGATTCGGTGATTTCAATTTCGATAGGACTTTTATTGGAATTGGTAATCGGAACGTCTGGAGTTGTTTGATTTCGGTGTTCTTCGGGAATATCTTCAAGTTTTTTACCGGCATGTAACGGAATTGGTTTACCTTTTTGAAACACGGAAACACGATACTTCCCCGACTCTGCACCGGATTTGCCGTGTGTATGAGTCAATGTGAAATGTCCTTCTGTATTGGTTTCCGCAAAAGACATTGCGCCGGTATCCGTTTTGCTGAACTCAATTCGTACATCTGCTAATGGTTGACCATTTTGTGTGATTGTACCTGTAACAGGAACGACTTTCTCGCCTTTGTTTTGAAGACAACCTGAAATGGATAAAACAGAAACAAATAA
>JAISBG010000754.1 GCA_031266315.1 Planctomycetaceae bacterium
CAAATAAACTCAAAAAAAGCAAAAACGTCTAAAGTATTTTACATAACTCCAAATATAGTAAAAGGTTACGAAACAAGCAGTTTTCCAAATCGCCCCAAAAATCGCTGGAACAATAAAAAAACCGCTTTTCAGCCAAGTGCTCGCCCACCTCTGTTGTTGACTCCAAAACGGAAGGCAACAACATTTGCCGTCATTAATCTAATTCACAGTCGGCTAACGCCGACGCAACCTTTTAGCAAATAGCGAAAGGTTGCCCACCTCAAAAATGCCAAGAGAGGTGGGCGACCCGCCCGCTGGGCGGTCGCGCCGGTTGAGTCTTACTCGAGAAGGCAACACAATTTGCCGTCGTTAATCGGGTTCACAGTCGGCTATCGCCGACGTAACCTTTCAGCGAAAGGTTACCCACCTAAAAGTGACCAACTCTTTTCGCGAATTTTCGTGTGTTTCGCGTTAAAAAATATTTGTAAAAATACCTGACTGATTGTTTCACCGGTTCGTAAATATTGCCCAAAATATCAAAATTTGCCAGCCGGTTGTGATAAAATAAAAAAAATAAGCAAAATAGATAATTATTCAATAGAAAAAAAACGATATATGGGTAAATAAGAGTCTCTAGGTAATTATGCCTAGAAATTATCATTATTGGGTTTAAAACGATTTGATCAGATCGAAATATTTTATGAAAACAAAACGTTTATTATCTTTGTTTATAAGCATTGCTTTGCTTACAACAACTATCATAATTCTCTTTGTTTTTCTGGAAAGAAAGAATATTGAATCGGTTACGTCGAAAATGACTTCCAACCGGTCATCACTTCTTGAGAAAATCGAAGTACAGAATACAACCGATTCCAAACAAATTCTTGATCTGTTGCACAATCAAAACGATTTAACAGATAAAGAATTACAGGAATGGGTTCATTTGAGTCTTCAAAATTCGGCTCAAAGTCTATCCAACCGGTTTGAAACAGAGTTAAACGGGTTAGTCAATCTCGTGAACCTTTTTTCCATAACCTGCGCCACCGAAAAACTCAATCACGAACATCGTTTACGTAATTCCGGCTCCAATACGATTTTTCTGATTCCGATACCTCAAAACAGTGTTTATCAGGAAGTTGGGCTTCGCACGACAACACGAAAAAAAAATGAAGAATATGCAGAAGAGGAAGAGGAAAATGAACATTGTGTCAATCCAATCACAACCGCTAATCAATTACCAATTCCAAAATCACGCGGACTTGTCATGATTCCGTCAACAATTCCTGATTATTCTGTCTCTCAACAGGTTGCCTCGCAACAAGTTGTAGATAAACAAGATGTAAAATCGGAAGAAAAAAACGAATCGGTACTTGAATTGATTTGCGAAGAATTTTCGGAACGTTTGCAAGACAATCCGTTTATTCATTTTAATTCGGACGCTGTAACGGCTGTAACTATTGATTCGGCAAAACAACAGCAACAACAATTTCAAAATGAACCGGATAAAATAATCGAAGACGAAACCGCGAAACAAAAATTGGCGAAAGAACTTGCCGAAAAGAAGCAAGCCGAAGAGGAAGCCGCGAAACAAAAAGTTGCGAAAGAACTTGCCGAAAAGAAACAAGCCGAAGAGGAAGCCGCGAAACAAAAATTAGCGAAAGAACTTGCCGAAAAGAAGCAAGCCGAAGAGGAAGTTGCAAAACAAAAAGTTGCGAAAGAACTTGTTGAAAAGAAACAAGCCGAAGAGGAAGCCGCGAAACAAAAATTGGCGAAAGAATTTGCCGAAAAGAAGCAAGCCGAAGAAGAAGCCGCGAAACAAAAACTAGCGAAAGAACTTGCCGAAAAGAAACAAGCTGAAGATGAATTTACGAAACAAAAATTGGCGAAAGAACTTGCCGAAAAGAAACAAGCCGAAGAGAAAACCATTGAACAGCCGGTTGTTGAGGAAAAAAGAACAGAAAAAGAAACGGAGAAAAAAGTTGAGAAAAAAGCGGATTCCGAAACAGCGCAACAAAAAAATTCCGACACAGAAATCAATCCTCTTGAACACGATGAGCGGGATTTTTTGAAAGATTGGACGTTTAAAACGGTTCGGGAAAATAATCGGATTCAGGCGGCGTGGTTTTGTTGGGAACCAAACGCTTTTGACAAGTCGGATCAACAAAAGGGACGGTTTAACGCACGAATTTATCGGAACAATAAATCTGCTGTTGAATTGAGTGATGTTGTCCGACCGGATATTTCAGCGTATTATGTCAAACCGTTTCAAAGCGGTCAAACAATCATTTCGGAACCGTATCAACAAAACGGCAACGGATTAATTGTTTCAATTTCCGCTCCGATTCGTTATCGTAACAAACCGCATGGAGTTTGCGGAATTGATCTGAAGCCGAATGATTGGACACAAATGTTGTCTCAGACTCTTGAGAGTAATCCTGTGTTGAAGAAAAACGGCAAGGTTTATTTGATTTCACCGGACGGAATTGTTACCGCGTCGAATGATCAATTTGTTATCGGTAAAACGATTCCGTCAAACCATGACGTTGTTTCCGTAACATCAACATTTATTCTGACCGGCAAAATATGGACGGTTCGTCTTGATGTTCCGAAAACGGATATTGAGGCTGCCGGTTCAAAATTTCGTACAGTTTATGAAAAAACAGTTCAGACCGTAACTTCCGCAAACAGTTCCTTAAACGCAACAATTAAATCCGCCGAAACAGAATTGGCAGACAAACAAAACGTTGCGAAAAAACAAATTCAACAACAGATATTTTGGACGGCGAGTGTTTTATTCCTTGCCGGTTTTGTTGTTGCGTGGGGAATCACACGAACTGTTCGGCAGTGTATGGAAGATCGGGAAAATTTATATCGACAAATTGTTGAAACAGTTCCGTTGCCGTTGTTTGTTGTCGATACGGAAACTTCCGTTCTCTTGAAAAACAAAACCGCCGAACAGCAAAAAGTCCAACCTTCGGAAGAAGCGTTAAAATTATTGTATCAAAATAATAGGGCGGTAAGTGAAAGTTTCGACGGTTCTTTGCGTTATAAAATTTACACTGCACGTTTGCTCAACCGGCATCGGCAAGC
>JAISBG010000010.1 GCA_031266315.1 Planctomycetaceae bacterium
CCGTGACCAAGCGAAATCAACCCTAATGTTCGATTACCACGCGGGTCAAGCGGAAGCGGGATATTACGGTCAATAAATTGCCGGACAATATCCGGTGCCGCTTCGGTAACAAGAGTGGAATGTACTGTACGAAAAACACGTTCAAACAGTTGCGGTTCCGTTTTTTGAAGAAAAGAACGAGACACTTGAAAGTGTCCAACCAATTCCTTGAATTTTTTCTGCCGAATACAATTATCCAATTGACGAAGATGATTGAGAAATTCAACCTTTTTTATCTGAGGCGAATCGGTTTTGGTACGAAATAGATCAAAGAACCGTGAAACAAAATTAGACGAGGAAATACTGGAATCTTCGGTAAAAAATTTCCGCAAACGACCGACAATCCGATACGGCGGACGCGAATCCGAAAGCCGTTTCCAACTTTCGTCGGCTTTCTCTTCATTTTTATGATAATAGGAAATCAACCCCCGAATAAAAAGCCGCCATTCCGACAAAGGAGAATGAAATGAAATAGGGCGAAGCAATTCCAAAGCCTCGTCATCAAGTTTTGCTTCGACTTTTTCGAGTGCATTCCGAATTAGAATTGCTTGGTCACGAAAATCAGGCAATAAATCATTGGAGTTTTCACCGTGAACAAGAAAACGATCAACCAATTCGATTTGAATTTCAGGAGAATTCATATCCTGACGCAGAGATTCCGGCAGAAGTGTATTCAAACCAAGAACACGAAAGATCGGAGGAAATTCTTGTTGTATTTCTTTACAATTGGAGTTCAGATTTTTGGTCAGCCGAAACAATTCTTTAATATTGGTTTTTGCCTCTTCATGTTGGTTGCGGTTGAATTGTTCTTTGATCCATTCCCAAAGCGAAGAAACGAGTAATTCCTGCAATTCCGGTTCATTGTGAAGCCGACTCAAAAACAAAACTTCTTTATAAGCCTTTTTCCAATTACCGCGACGCCGCAAATCTTGTATTTTGCTAATCTTAGGTTGCAATTTGGCAGAAATCATCGAATTACGAAGCGAAGAAAAATTAGAGAATCAAATGAGGAATACAAATTTTAAAAATAATATTTAACTGATGTTCCGCTCCGTCGTTAAAAAGTCCTAATTCTCTCGGATTCGGTGTTTCCCACTGGAATTTTTGTTAAAAGTGAGCAATCATTAGGTAGGCAACCTTTTGTAGGTGGGCGACCTTTCGCTGAAAGGTCGCGTCGGCGATAGCCGACAGTGAATCAGATTAACGACGATAAATTGTGTTGCCTTCCGTTTTGGAGTTGAGTAAAACTCAACCGGCGCGACCGCCCAGCGGGCTTTTTGATAAATAGCCCACCTCTTTTTTAACTACGGAGCGGAACATCAGTATTTAATTTGTCGGACAATATACCAAACCTAAACTAGAGTGTCCATAGCCCACAACCGACTTCTCCTCAAAATTTTTCTCATTTTTTAAAATGTGCCTACTAGAATGATTTGTCATTTCCTCAAGTTGCTTCTCTTGTTTTGACGATAAAAAGAGAGTTCCAATATTTTTACGGAATCAGTTCATTCCGTTTACCCAAAATTTGAATTTGTGAGGGTTTTGATAATGTACCGTCAAATACTTTTAATTGCTCTTTGTGTTAGTGCTTTGTGTTGGGCTTTTTCGCCGTCCGATGCGCTGGCGCAACAAGGTTATGGGCGGCAGTGGGCGCAAACCTACAACGCTCAGGATTGGCAACGGTTTTATTATTATCCTTACGTTTACTATCCGCATAATTACTATTCGCCGGAATATTTCCAAAGTTCGCAGGATATGTACCATCGTTATCCGGCGGAAATGCAAGTTCCGGCTTACAACAGAGATTGGATTAATTTCTATCCGTCTTCGCGGCGTTATCATTCGGGGAACCACTTCCGACTCGATATTTTCTAAATGTTCATTAAAAGTAGGCAACCATGAGGATGGTAATCATAAGGTGGGCAATCCGTCCGCCGGACGGTCGCGCCGGTTGAGTCTTCATTAATTCCAAAACGGAAGGCAACACTATTTTGCCGTCGTTAATCTGATTCACTGTCGGCTATTGCCGACGCAACCTTTTAGCAAATAGCGAACGGTTGCCCACCTGATGATTGCCTAAAACCCCGTTTTTCCTCGTGAATCGGATAAGATTATTTTTTGGTCTTGCGTTGTTTCCGGTAATTTCGCTAGAATACCCCAAGTGAACCTCTTAAAAGCAAACCGGTTTTTTGACCCTTATTACCTTTAGATTTTATTGATAGTTCAATGTTTTTTCGAAAAGCATCTTATTTTTCGGATAACGTCTTGTCGCGTCCCAGACGTATTTTAGTTGTTCGTTTTAGTGCGGTTGGTGATGTTATTCATACATTGCCGGTTCTGGTCGCTCTCCGAACCCGATTTCCTCACGCCGAAATTGCCTGGTTGATTGAGGAAAAAATGTCAAAACTTTTACTCGGACATTGGGCTCTTGACCGTTTAATTATTGTCAGGAAAAACTGGGTTAAATCTTGGTCGGAGATTGCTTTTTTACGGAAACGGCTGCAAATGTTTGCGCCCGACGTAACAATTGATGTTCAGGGACTTTTCAAGAGTTCGTTTGCCGCGTGGCTTTCGGGTGCAACCTACCGGATTGGTTTTGGCGGAATCGACGGGCGTGAAGGAAGTCAATGGTTCAATAATTACCGGATTATTCCCGATGCCGAACATATTATTGACCGTAATATGAGTTTACTGGAACCGTTCGGAGTTTACGGTAGCAGTATTGATTTCGATTTGCCGGAATGTGAAATGGATCGCCGTTCCGCACACCAACTCCTGAATCATGAAGGATTACACGGTCATTTTGCCGTCTTGAATGTCGGAGCCGGTTGGGAATCAAAACGTTGGCGAGAAGAACGTTACGCCGAAGTGGCTCAATATCTGCTCGCACAATGGAATCTCCCTTCATTGGTCGTTTGGGCGGGAAATGAAGAACAGAAAATGGCGGAAACAATTGTTCAAGCCGCCAATGGTACAGCGTTCATGGCTCCGCCAACAACGTTGGGCGAACTCGCCTCACTTTCACGCATGGCAACAATTTTTATCGGTTCCGATACGGGACCGTTACATATTGCCGCCGCAGTAGGAACTCCTTGTCTCGGTCTTTACGGTCCCATGCCCGCCAAACGCAACGGACCTTACGGCACACAAAACCGTTTCATTCAAAAGCAAACGCTCGAAGATCGACGAATTCGTCCGCATCGGGCTCCGCGAACCTTAATGGACGCCATTGATACCGAAACCGTTTGCAATATGTGTGACGAAATGCTTTCCAAAATTCTCGCGCAAGATTCGTCGTTGATGATTCAGGACGTTCAGAAAGGCAGCCAATCAAGAAAACGAAAAGTCGCTTAACCGATTTTGAAAAACATGACTGATACAAATATTCGCGGCAAGCGGGAATATTGACGCTGAAAAAGGTAAGTATGAAAAACGGCGATTGGGTTACCTATTTTTGATCACACTAATTCCTAGTAATCGTTCACAAAATATCAGAGTAAATGTAATGTATTTGTTCAGGATTTTTAAGTCCGTAGGACTTTAACATGGA
>JAISBG010000098.1 GCA_031266315.1 Planctomycetaceae bacterium
TAAACCGGATTAAAACCGGCAAAGTTCACGGTCAAAACCAATGAGCCGTCTATTATAACAAATTAATCTCAGAAAAAAAACACTCAACCGACGCAAATCTACCGTGTCAATTTTTTTCCCGTCCCCGCTGACGAAAAGAAAAAAGCACTATATCTTTTTCCTGTCGCCGCTGGCGGGAAGAAAAAAACGCTATGTCTTTTTCCTGCCGACGCCGTCGGGAAGAAAAAGGCGTTATGTTTTTTCCTGCCGACGCCATCGGGAAGAAAAAGGCACTATGTCTTTTTTTTGCCGTCGCTGTCGGGAAGAAAAAGGCGCTGTGTTTTTTCCTGTTCCCGCCGTCGGGAAGAAAAAAGCGCTATGTCTTTTTTTTGCCGACGCTGTCGGGAAGAAAAAGGCGCTATGTTTTTTCCTGTCCTCGCTGACGAGAAGAAACTTCACTAGGTGCTTTTTCCTCTCGCAATCGACGAGAAAAAAAAAGGGCGAAAAGCCCTCAATCAATAATCAAGTAGAGAAGGTGGGCAATCCGCCCGCTGGGCGGTTGCGCCGGTTGAGTTTTTATTGACTCCAAAACGGAAGGCAACATAGTTTCCGTTGTTAATCTGGTTCACTGTCGGCTTTGCCGACGCAACCTTTTAGCAAATAGCAAAAGGTTGCCCACCTTGTTGATGGTTACCCACTTCATGGTCGCCTAACTTGTAGAAAAATTTACCATTGAACAGAATCGCAAAAATTGGTATTCTTCGGGTCGGCAAACCAATTGTTAGATCCATTGCGGATATTTGAGCAAACTTTATGATTTTGAAGAACAATGTTTTTTGACACGGATAATACAACGATGTTTTTTATGATTGCAGGGATTGTGATTATGACGGCATCGCTGTTGTTGCATCAACTCAAACGCCGACAGCGCGAACTCACGAAGCAAACCCAACGCCGCGCTACTCTTGAAGCGGCGCAAGAAGCGGAGCGAAAACGGCAACTTCAAACAGGAAAACCCGTTAAAACCAAACCGGAAAGATATTATTCCACCGCTTCTGATCGGATACCGCTTCCCGATTTGTCCGAAAAACAATTTACCGGAGCGTATTCGCCCCGTAATATTGCCAAATGGGAAGCGGAAATTCATCAGATTGGTCGTCAAATGATTGGAACGCTTGACTCCAAAATGGTTGCTCTTCAAACTCTTACCCAAGAAGCGAATCGGGCAGCGAATCGAATAGAATTGTTGCTTGAACGGTTTGAGCAATTTGCCGAAACTCAATTCAATCCGAAGTCCCCGCAAAACGAAGAAACAACTCCGCCCAAACCGCCGGAAAATCTTCCCAATTTGATACCAGCCGGTACTGCTGAACTTCCCGCAAAATCACTCGTGTTGAACGATCTCCAATCCGACAGACTTCTTCAACAACCCGATAGAATAGAAGAATCCTCCGAAACGATTCCCCACGCAACAATTCTTAAAGTAGAAGAAATAAAAGAAAACAATTCTAATTCCGGTTCCGATTCCAATTTAGAAGGATGGTCTCCTTCCACCGAATCATTACGGCAACGGCTTCCGTCCACTATTTCACTTTCCACAAATAATCCCTTGTCGTTTGGTTCTTTAGGATTGCCGGAAAAAAAGTCCGATGGAAAATCAGAAAGAAAATTGTCGGAAGCAGGAAAAGAAACAAAATCTTCGTATTACGAAAAACCGATGTATTCGCCGGAAACAGCAAACAATAGTTTACGGCATGAAGTTACGGGAACCGGAACAGGAACTACGGTACGAATGAAACCGTTGCAAAAACCGGAAAACCTGTCATTCGGTTCTCTTTACGATGACGAATTAGCAAAACGGGAACATGAAGAAGTTTTTGCAGTTGCCGCCCCTTCCCGCACAACTCCGACAGCAACCTCCGATTCACAACTTGATTTACAACTCAATCTACAAAAACAAATCGAAATGCTCGCCAATTACGGTTACACCCCGCGCCAAATCGCACAAAGCCTCAATATCACTGTTGCCGAAGTTGACCTTCTCTTAAAACTAAAAGGAGAAAGATAAATTTGAAATATTTCAGTGGAATTTTCGTTAAAGGTGAGCAATCATAAGGTTGCCCGCCTTATGATTGCCTGCTTTTAACAAAATTCCACTGTAATATTATTAACTGTCAATAACCATTCATGTTTACTGCGAAACTTTCGATTTATCAGGGACCGATTGACTTGCTGCTTTATTTGGTTCGCAAGGAGGAGTTGGACATTCGGGATATTCCGATTACGTTGATTTTGGAACAATATCTTGATTATATTACGATATTGGAAGAAATTGATGTGAATATGGCGGGAGAATTTCTGGCAATGGCAAGTATGTTGATTGAAATCAAATCATTTGAAGTGTTGCCCGGTGAAACAAGTGTTGAAGAGGAAATTGATGATCCGCGTAAGGAACTTGTCGAACAACTATTAGAGTACAAAAAATTCTGTGATGCCGCAAACACGTTGCAAACCCGAAGTGAACGCTGGCAATTGCGGTTTCCGCGTCTTGCCAATGATTTACCGCCGCGCCCGCGCAACATGGCGGAAGAACCGATTCGGGAAGTGGAACTGTGGGATATTGTGAGTGCTTTCGGACGTATTCTCCGTGAAAATTCGCCCAAAGCCAAACATGAAGTCATCTATGACGAAACACCAATTTCGACACACATGAAACGAATTTACCAACGTCTCAAAGCCGAAGAACGAATTGCGTTCCGCCAACTTTTTGTACCGGGTCAACATAAGACATCAATGGTTGGAATTTTTCTTGCTTCTCTGGAACTGGTTCGGCATGAATACGCCAATGTTTTTCAAGACGGCAATTTCGGCGAAATCGAATTGACTTGCCGACAAAGTACAAAATCATTTGATTTCGCCGCACTGGATACTGTTGTTTGAACTTAAAGATTATTTTTTGACAAG
>JAISBG010000101.1 GCA_031266315.1 Planctomycetaceae bacterium
TATTGTCCTTGATCCGTTTATGGGAAGTGGCACCACCGGCGTGGCATGCGTGTTAAACGGCAGGAAATTTATTGGCATTGAAAAAGAAGAAAACTACTTTGAAATCGCCGTCAAGCGCATCAAAGATGCTTACAAAGAGCTAACAGGAAAAAGCATCAGAAGCATGGCGTGAATGGTTAATGGCGATGCACGAGCGAGAGGAATCGAATCGAAACCGCCGCCAATCCGTCGCTACAACCGTAACCGAAACTGAACCAAACCCGCCGCCAAACAAGGGGGCATAGGTACTACTTTTTGCAACGGTTTCTAAACCGAATGCGAGGGGGTACGGAGGGAGAGTTTTGTTGCTTGCTTGCTTGCTTGCAATTTTTTTCGGGCATCAGTTTTTTGGGGAAATCAGAGTGAGAAAGGAAATATTGTTATGAAATTAGGTGTATTCGGGAGCAGGACAATTTGTGATGTTCGGGCGGCGTTGATTATTGCCGAGACTATACAAAAACTTAATAACGTAACTACCATTGTTACCACCCAAGAACCACGCGGCGTTTGCGAAGCGGCACAACGTTTTGCGAAAGAGCAGCATTTGATCCTCGAATTACATTTTTGAACGTTGGAAAATATGCTCAAGGCGCGTTTGAACAT
Organism: Planctomycetaceae bacterium; assembly: GCA_031266315.1. Lineage (GTDB taxonomy): Bacteria > Planctomycetota > Planctomycetia > Pirellulales > Thermoguttaceae > WRKP01. Next base: position 643 of record JAISBG010000101.1, read on the forward strand.
CGGAGCGATGAAGTGATTAAGTCGGCAGATTTTAGATACAAATACCCCGCCTTGCGAGACCAAGTAATAAGGAACAAAAATCAACTCACCGAGTTTGTAAATAGTGAATAGTTAATTTTTTTGTCTAATAGTCCCTAACACCCATTAAAAACCATGAAAGCACAATTTATTTTAGTGATATTTTCGATACTGGCATTGACTAATGTCGGTATTTTGAAACTGGCGGACGGTCGGATACAGGTGATTGAAGGCGACCGAATTCGTAACCCGAATCAATACAACGAGAATCAGCAACATTGGAAACACGGTGTTCTTACCGATGATTACGATACGGCGGCGGCGTATGCGGTTCATCGTCGTCGTCGGAACGGTGATTTTGCTTTTGAACGCGGGTTGTTTCGGCGGAACATTTGATTTTGCACGGATATTTTGAACGTTATGATCAGGTTCGCGGTATCGGACTGTTGACAACCGCCGCGAACACCTTCCGTGACGTTTATGAATCGTTTGATTATGCGTTGGCGAAGGCAAAAGCGATGCAATTATTCGGTTTGAAGTTTAAGCGTTCCTCCGATGAGGAGGCGTTGGGTTCGGAAGAAGAGCAGAAAAAACGATTTGAAGAACGAAAATTAGCGTTAAAAGGTAAAGCGTCGTACATGATTGAATTGATGCCTAATGAGGATATGGATGTAATTGAAAGCGGCACACCGAGTACGCAGTTTCAGGAATATACAAAACTGATGATTATGGTAGCGTTGAAATCGCTTGATATATGTTACAGCATGTTCGATGAGGCGCACACCAATTTTTACGGCAGCCGCGCCGGTATAACGCAGTATGTGGAATCGTGTAAATCGAAACGGGAAGACAATCAAAACCTGTTGAAAGAATTAACCCGTTGGAAACTGGCGAATGAAGTGATTGCCGGACATTTAACGTTATCGGAAGGCATGACGGTGAAGGATTTGGCGTTTGAGTGGACACCCGCCGGTTTACCTTGGTGGCGTCCTGATGAAGAGGCACGGGGATTGATGACCACGATTCAAAATGGTTTTGATTCCTATTCCGGTGTGAACCGTTCGCTTGGTCGGGAGTTTCGTGATATTATGCGGGAGCGTCACGCCGATGAAGAGTTTGCGAGAAGTTTAGGAATAACGTTACCGACGATGATCCAACAGAAAAGCCTGAACATAAATACGTAATGAGTGAATAGATAATAGTGAATAGTTCGCAAGCGGACTATTTACCGTAATGTTTTTAATCCGCTTGCGCAACTATTCACTATTAACAGCCAAGTACCAGCAAGTGTCGGTACAGTGAAGCACCATTAAGTTGTCATTTTAAATTATAACTTTTAATGTGATTTGTTCATTTTTTTGAGATTTTCGCAACGGCAAATGATATTCAGAGTAACCGATTTAGGTGTGGTGGTGCGGGTCTTTTCTTCTTAATTTATGGAACAGTATGATATTATTTTTTAGATCGACGGTTGCTCTGATGAGTCGGTGTGTCCAATTTTTATCCAGTTCCCACAGATGTCCCATTACTTTTGCACATCCGTTATCATCCGTTCTCCTAAGGAATATTATTGTTCCATTTTTCTCTGTTTTGTTATTGAATTTCCAATTTTTATTGATCATTTTTCTTTCGGCGGCAAGTCTTGTTTTTGTTTCTATTTTTTCCTTAACGGCATGGACATAGAGGTCTGATTGAGTTTGAATTTCCTTGATATTTTTGAAGGTAAATCGGTTCCAGACGGCGCGTTCCCATCGTCCATTGTAACTTTCTACGGCGGCTTGAAATCCGAATTCTCGCGGCGGTACAAAAATTGGAATCACTCCCAAACTTAAACATAATTTTGAAACACTCCCGATGGAATCGGGATGATTCAGACCATGAAAAACTGTTCCCTTATCAAACTGGACGTACTCCGGTACGCCGACTTCCCTCCAATGTTCCATCATACCTTGTACTGTATTTTCCGCTGTCATCCTCAATACCGGTTTCGAATAAACGAGTCCGCTATACAGAGAAATTCCATTGAGTATGTGTACCACTTGTCCTCCTTTCAAGTAACATTCTTTAATGTAATCAAACTGATCCAATTCAGCGGTTTGTTCTTCATTGTTTGGCAAATACCATCCTTTGGGCGGCGGCGTGATTCGTTTTCGATGTTTCCCGTCTAACATTCCGTTACGTTGCAGGACACGATTAATAGTGGCTCGGGAAAGCAATACTTTACACCCGCGAGTGTCCATTTCATGCCGAATAGCGTCCGCTCCAAATTCACCAAGGTCACTCTGTTCTTTCAACTCCTTTCGGAGATCAAGAACACACTGTTCCACGCTTTTCGTAACACGATTCACGGCAGTGTGATGAACCGAGTGATCCGACCAACGGACACGATCCAAACGTTGCTGACCGGCTCGCTTGACCCAAAACAGGACTGTCGAAACCGCTACTCCAAAATGCAATGCCGCTTGACGAATAGACATGCCTCGACGTACTTTACTAACAATATCTCTCCGAACCTTTAACGGAAGACGATGATTTTTGACGCATCACAAATACTCCTCTTACTAAAAAACAAAACTTGTACAAAAATATTCATTATAACAAACTGTATCGACACTGGCTGATACTTGGCTACTATTAACTACAAAAAGTCCTTTATCGGCTTTAGCGAAACGAGATGTTTCACCTTTTCGTTTCATTTCGGTTTCCATTGCGGCGGAAATGGTTGCGTCGAGAGTAGACCCATGCAATTCGTAGTAACCTCTTTCTTG
>JAISBG010000122.1 GCA_031266315.1 Planctomycetaceae bacterium
ATTTTCGTTAAAAGTAGGCAACCATCAGGTGGGCAACCTTTTGCTATTTGTTAAAAGGTTGCGTCGGCGTTAGCCGACTTGCCCCTGTTAACGGCTGGCAATTTGATTCCAAAACGGAAGGCAATACCGTTTGCCGTCGTTCATCTGGGTTCACAGTCGGCTAACGCCGACGCGACCTTTCAGTGAAAGGTCGCCCACCTCTTTTCATCTTTTTTCGTGTGTTTCGTGTTTAAAACGAATTTTTCAGTGCTTGAACACCTAATCCAGTAGAATCAAGAATTTTGTAGGATTGTTTGCGTCAATAACCAAAAGATAAAGGACATTGAGTATATCGATTAAAAACCGTTCTGTCTATCCCGTTCATTGAGAGCGAACAAATGTTCCCTAATAAATATGGTTTCAACTCCATACTTGAAACTTGATAAAATTCCCGATAAAATAATTTTATTGTTTGTTTATTTTCCCTGATTTCTTGCCACGTTAAGGAGTTGATTATGTTTGCCCAATTGTTTGCCCGATCTTGTAAACCGGTTTTCGTTGTTTTGTTTCCGATTTTGTTGTTGCTCCTCAGTCTGACTTCACCGTTGCCGAGTCAGGATGCCGAAAAATCGGATGATCGCCCTGTTGTTAAAGAAAAACCAAAAAAAGAGTCGCCCAAAAAAGGTCAGACTCAAGATTTGGAAGGCGATATGTTTTTGACCCAAGATAAAGTTCGGTTGTCCGCAACCTATTACTACGGAAATGCCGATAAAGAAACCGTTCCGGTTCTTCTGTTGCATGGCGACAAAGGAAGCCGAAAAGATTTTAACCCGCTTATTGATCTTTTGGTCAACAACGGTTACGCCGTTCTCAGTGCTGATCTTCGTGGTCATGGCAAGAGTGTTAAACGTTATGAATACACACCGCCGCAAATTGATATGCAAGTTGTTACCGAACAACGAAACAGCAGCGGCGGAGGACGCGGACAGAAACCCAAAAAATCTTTAGTACCCGTGTTGAAAGCCCCCGAATCCATAAAACTCATTGAATGTCTCGAGGAAGGATTTCAACCCAAAGATTATCAAGAGATGGCAAAATATGACCTACTGCTTTTACGCGAAACATTGGAACGAGTTCACGCCGAAGGTATGGTCAACCTGAACCGTTTAACGGTTGTCGGTGTCGGACGTGGTGCGGCGTTGGCGGCTTTCTGGACGGTGCAGGATTGGCAAGACAAAAATTCCGACCGTTTCGCCAAAACTCTCGTCATTATTGCTCCCACCGAACTTGACCCAAGATTCGATATGACAAAAGCTTTTTCAAACAATAAAAGAATGCAAACGAATTTAGCGATTCTCTTTGCCATTCCGAATAACGATACATTAGGTCTGGGAATTGCCGAAAGAATCCGAAGTGCGTTGCTCGAAAAAAACGAAGACGAAAAATTGGAAGCCAATTTCGAAATTGTCAACTACCCGACAACCAAAATGGTTAAAACGGATAAAAATGAATCAAAAACCGAAATGACAATTGCCGAAATGTTTTCCAGTGGCGAAGCAAAATTAGGTTCCGCCGTCTTCAATTTCATCGATAAACGAAACAAAAGTTTCACTGAAAAAGAAGCCCGTTGGTCAAGATTAAAATAGTTAAGCGGAATTTTTACCGCAAGAATTGTAATTCATTGGTAACATGTTTATTGATTCTACCATATTTAGGTATCCAAGTATTGAAAAGTTCGTTTTAAACGCGAACCACATGAAAAATTGTTCCATTGCCTGGACAATTTTGTTCGTAATATCTTTTCTGTTCATTTTTTGAGTCTCCTGTAGTTTTTTTGAGACGTTATATATTTTTTTTGACACAGAAACGTTTTCCGTATCGTTAACAACAAGATACGTCAAAAAGTCGTTTTGTCAAGAAATGTTTCAAAAAATATTTTTCGAACATTTCATGTCCATTGACAAGAAACGAAAAAACCGTTCGGTAAATATATTTTACAATAATTTACCGAACGGTTTATCACGAAAGATTATATTGTTTCGTTAATTAGGTTTGTTTTCGTCAACAAAACGATACTGCTATTTCTAGTCCTAAGGAAATTATTGCCCTTGATGATGTTTTGATTGAAAAGACGGGCGAACATATTAAAGATGTTGATTATTTGTATGACCACTCTCAAAACTGTACAATTCTTGCGCATAATATTTTGTTTGTCAATTATGTTGATCCTAAAAGTGGTAAATATTATCCTCTTGATTTTCGCCGTTTCAAAAAGGAATCGCAATGTGCAAGTGAAGAGGTTGATTTCAAAAAGCAAACGGAGTTGTTTCGTGAGTTTGTTGGTTGATGTCACGAGAATTCGATTTCTGGAACACTTGTTTTTGATAATGAATTATGAATTTTTCAAAACGATCTTATAATCGGATATACTTGGCGAATCCATGCGTCCGAAACGGACACTTGGCGATGTTGGATTAGGCGGAGGCGGCACAACCCATTCGCTTTTGACACCTTTCAATAAAAATTCTCCCGCAGAATTGATTGTAACAAAACAATATAACGGGTCTTTATAGAAAGACATGTGTTCAAGTCCCGACGGAAAAGGAGCTTTGTTGCGAAATTCGAGCGGGTAACGTTCTGCCGATATTTTTGTATCGTGCCATTGATACGATGCGCTGTTGATAATAAAATAATTGATACCGTTAATATTG
>JAISBG010000144.1 GCA_031266315.1 Planctomycetaceae bacterium
AACACGTTGCGGTCTATTCTTTTTTCACTCTCCACTAATATGTTGCCCTTGCAGGGTGAGGGAAAAACTTGCAATCCTACTGGCAACCGTGCCTCGTTTTTTGATAAAATTCTGTTAAATTTACTGAAGTGAGAATTGTACCATTTCACCGTTTACTTATTTAACTGATGTTACGCCCCGTAGGTGGGCGATCCGCCCGCTGGGCGGTCGCACCGGTTGAGTTTTACTCGACTCCAAAACGGAAAGCAACACAATTTATCGTCGTTAATCTGATTCACTGTCGGCTATCGCCGACGCGACCTTTCAGCGAAAGGTCGCCCACCTACAAAAGGTTGCTCACCTAATGATTGCTCACTTTTAACAAAAATTTCAGTAGGAAACACCGAATCCGGTAGAATTAGGACTTTTTAACGACGGGGTGGAACAGGATTTATTTAACCAACTTAATAACAATGGGCTTAACTTACGCAGATATTACAATAGTCAATACGGGTGACGAAACATTGGTCGCACATGGTTTTTTGCCGCCGGAAGAAGTTCGCAAAGTTGAAATTTGTGCTTTGGTGAATTTTGGTGTTTCAACGCTTGTCATTAGCGATCATCTCAAAAACCAACTTGGTTTGCGTGTTCTTCGTACCATCGAAAGCGAAATGGCGAATGGTTCCAATTCGCAGTGTAAATATGTTGGTCCGGTCAGTATCTATTTTAAGAACCGTGCCTCAATTTGTCGGGCTGTTATGTTGCCCGGCGCAAAAGAAGTTTTGCTTGGAGCCATTCCGATTGAAGACATGAATGTTATTATTGATCCGATAAAACAGGAATTGGCTCTGCCGCCGGATCGCCCGTATCTACCGTGCGTGTCCATCAAATAAGGTTTTCGCCGGAATAGATACACGTCAATCAGAACTTTAAAATAGGTAGAAATTTGTTCAACGATTCTCTTGTTGTAACATCATTTACAACCTAATTTTTCTAACGAAACAACCTCAGTAGCCCAATTGTATCTCCAAAAAATAACCTCATTACCTTATTAGAAATTATCAACGAGGTAATGAGGTTAGGATATTTGTTATTCTTTTTGCTACTGAGGTTGTTTTTGTTATGAAAATTAGGTTGTAAATGAGGTTACGGAAGGATTACCAAGTCGTTTTCTGGAAATCTGTTCCATAACCGAGTCCGCCAGCACTAACAAGATTACTCGCTTTCGTGTCATTGGGAGAAACGGCGGAAAGATACAGCCCTAAACCACAATCATCATCCATTGGTTTAGCAGCACCGTCACCGTAAAGAGCCATGACGATTCCCGGATGCATCGACGCAGGACGTGCACGAGTAGGATCAGGTGTTTCTAGTTGCCCAATCAAATGACCATTGCTATCCGTGCGTCCATCATTGATTTTTGAATAAAATGAGGTACTACTCGGTTGATTTGACCAAACGAAACCTAAATTCGCAACGGCAACTACAAGTCGAGTAAATATCTGAGGAGTAGTTGAAGGTAAGATTTCTAAATCATCACAATTGAGAGTATTCCAAGATGAATCCCACCATGTCCATGTGTGTATATTTTCTGAAAGAAGAATAGTATTACTTGCTCCGTCAACGATTTCATCTAATTTAACCTTTTTATTGATTAAGGCTAAACTACCGCGACGATCTTTGAAAAGCGTAAATGTTGGAGTAACATTACCGTTAATCGAAGTAGTACCATCTCCGGAATTTGCTTCCGGTCCGCAGTTGACAACATAACTTAAAATCGGATTACCTGCCCGTTGTTGGAGATAAGCCGAAGTACAAATCAACACCGGCGGTGAAGATTGAATTGCTTGCGTTGTAGCAGTTGACGTATTAGCATCGTCTGCGGTCAAAAGCTCGTAACGTTTGTTCTCTTCAATTTCCGGCATAATCGCAACAACCCAACTAAATGTACGAGCAGTACCATCAGCATATCTTCCCAATTGATTGAGATATCCCGGTAGCCCGTTGTTGTTTGTGGCATAATTGATAATGCCGAGACCGAGATTTTTTTGGTTGTTCATACAATGGGCGCGTCGTGCGGCTTCGCGGGCGTAGTTGACAGCCGGAATGAGAAGACCCGCCAACATACTGATAATCACAATAACAATCAGAAGTTCCACCAACGTAAAAGCGCGTCTCATACCGAAATACCGATTGAAATAAATCGAAGTCATTATTAAAATCCAAAGGTTAAAAGATTGAAGAAATGGAAAACTTGTACTATTGTCGCATGTTATGAGAAAAATTTCCACAAAAATCTTGCCATTTTGAAAAATTTTTAGAATTTTTTAGAATTTTTCAGAAAATTTTTCTATAATGATTCGTTGTTTGCCATTGACACTTTTTTCCGTTTCGACTTTTTATGAAATATTGAAACAATTCACAAAAACCAATTCGCCTTAATGATTGGGCGAAAGCGTGAAAATCGTTACACCATTGGCGTTGTTCGCCGAAAAAATCGCAACAACAACAACTCAGTTTTTCACCGCTCGCCCCTTTTTCCGAACACATCGCCCAGATAACTCATTGGTACAAAGAACATTGTTGATTATAACATAAAATAAGTAGAAGGTGGGTGACCGTTCGCTGAACGGTCACGTCGGCGTTAGCCGACTTGACCTTGCTGACGGTTGGCAACCGAATTCCAAAACGGAAGGCAACACAAATAGCCTTCGTTAATCTAGTTCACAGTCGGCTAACGCCGACGCGACCTTTTAGCAAAAGGTCGCCCACCTCTTTCCGTGATTTTTCGGTAGGCGACCGTTCGCAGAAAGGTCGCCGCAGCGAAAGCCGGCTTGGACCCTGGTTACGGCTAACAATCAGATTCTCAAATGATTGGCAACACAATTTGCTATTGTTAATCTAATTCACGGTCGGCGAGTACGCCGACGCGACCTTTCAGCGAAAGGTCGCCCACCTACAAAAGGTCGCTTACCTGATGATTGTCTATTTTCAACAAACATTCCGCTGAAATATTCCAACGATTTACCAATTTTCGGCGAGGATTTCGAACCAGGATTGCGGCATTTTGCACGCGGGGCAAACACCGGGCGCACTGGGAGCGGAACTGATAA
>JAISBG010000030.1 GCA_031266315.1 Planctomycetaceae bacterium
AACAGAAGTGCGATTAAAACACCGATAATCGCAATCACCACAAGAAGTTCGACTAACGTAAAGCCTCTAAAAACTCTGATTTTCATTTTTTTTCTCCTAAGAAAAAAAAGGTTATTTTAACAGATTACGTAACATATAATCTGCTTTTGCTATAAAATGGGAAAATACCAAGCCGAGAAACGGCAACAGAATATCGCTCTGAGATCAGGAGCGACACGTCTGTTAAGATAGGCTCATTCCCACCGACAAAAGTGGTGCATTACATGTTTACAAATGTAACGCTGAATTATGCCCATGAAGTTATACGCGGCGCTCCCTTTACGGGAGCCACGCAACTCTATAACTTCACAGTAATTTTCTACACGGAAATTCCGTTGGTCTGTAAAAAATTACAGTTCGCCGAAGCGATATTGATATTGTTGACGTACTCGAATTTTTAACACCCGAACAAAAATCCGGGCGATTTATCTTTCAAAACGGAAAAATGATCTCCAAAAGTTTAGTTGAAAATTAAAAATCCAGAAAAATAGCAATGTTTCGTACTATATACCTAAAGCGAAAACATGTCAATGGGAGGGTTAAACAAAATAGACGGAATTTTGAATTTTTTTTCGTTTATGCCCAAAAATCTAAAAAAATTGTAATTATTCAGCAGAAATTTCGTTAAAAGTAGGCAATCACGAGGTAGGCAACCTTTTTCGCTGAAAGGTTGCGTCGGCGTTAGCCGACAGTGAACTAGATTAACGACGGCAAATGATATTGCTTTCCGTTTTGGAATCAATACAGCGTCAACCGGTGCGACCCTTTTAGCAAATAGCGAAGGGATCGCCCACCTCTAAGGATTGCCTACTTCTTGATTGTGGATGTGAATATCTCAAACTCAATATCTTAACACAATCTTAACGAAATCTTAATCAAATCTTAACGAAATCTTAACACAATCTTAATAATTCAATGGTATCATTTGCAAAATGAACTTGCGGGTTTCGCCTGTTTGGGTAATGGTCTGAATTATTGTATTCGCTGATGTCATTGGAAACGATTCGGAAATTCATTGCGTATCAACTTTTTGTACGAACAGCAAATTTTGTTTTGTTTGCTGTTGTTGCGCTTTTTGTTTTTATTCTTTACCGGAGTCTGCCGTTTTTGACTTCCGGCGGTGTCAGCCGTTTACTCGAAGCATTCACTTCGCGTCAATGGTTTCCGAATACCGAACCGCCGGTTTTTGGAATGCTCAGTTTGTTTTATGGTTCTTTAGTTGTTACCGTTTTTGCTATGCTTTTTTCGGTTCCGGTTGGAATTTTTTCGGCGGTTGTTCTCAGTGATCTTGTCCCGTTTTTTGTTCGGCAATTGTTCAAACCGCTCATAGAACTTCTTGCCGCAATTCCTTCGGTGGCGTTTGGGTTTTTCGCGATTAAAATTGTTGCGCCGCGGCTTCAGGAATTTTTCGGCTTCACTTCGGGAACCAACGCACTCAATGCCGCTATGATTCTTGCTGTTATGGCAGTTCCTACTATTGTCAGTGTTGCCGAAGACGCGATTTCCGGTATCGGGCGGGAACTTCGTGAAGCGTCCTATTCTTTGGGCGCAACTCGTGCTGAAACAATTTTACGTGTGGTCATACCGGCATCATGGAGCGGTATTGCTGCTGCAATTATTCTCGGAACAATGCGAGCCGTCGGCGAAACGATGGTTGTTTGGATGGCAGCCGGAAACGCCGCTAATATGCCGTCGGCATGGTATCGGGTTGATCAGGTTGTCAGCGGTCTTGGCGATGCCGTCCGAACAATGACCGCAACCATCGCCGGCGATATTGGCGAAGCACCGGCAGATTCGTTACACCGCAGCGCATTGTTCACCGTCGGTCTGATCCTGCTCCTTTTTACATTTGCGATGAACCTGTTGACGGAATTGATTGTAAACCGCAGCAAAAAACAAAAAATCGAAACAAAAAGAAAATTCCGGATTATTCCCTTTTACTTTGATTTGTGTTTCGGAAAATATTTTTCATGTGTCGGAAAACTCTTTGCCGGAAAATATTTTCGTTTTCTTTTTGACAAAGGATTTACATTACTCGCTTATTTTTCTATCACTCTATTGTTTTCCGCGTTGGGAATTATTATTGTTCCGATTTTCAGGGCGGGAACGGAAGCGGTTGTTTTTCAGGAAACCGTCGAACACCGTCTTTTTCTTTGGGAACGGTTTCAGCGCGGCGATAATCGGACAATTCAGAACGAGTTCCGCGAATGTTCCGAAGCACGCCAAACAGTTTACCGGCAGTTAAAAAATCTTTCTTGGCTTGCACCGGATGACTGGATTTCCGAAGCGAGTCATCTGGGACGTGAAACAAAAAACCGGCAATTAAGCCGCGCTTTTCAAAATTTGTGTAACGCCGATTCTTCAGAGGAATTGCGAAAACGGTTTGAGAAAATCGAAACACTTTGTAAAAACAAAACGGAACCGATTTTTCAATTAGCGAACAAATATTATGAAATCGCAAAAAATGCTGATTTATCGCTTCGTAATAAACCAACAACAATTGATTCGGATATTACTTATTCGACGGCGTTCAAACAGATTCGGACGCTTATTACCGGAGTTGAGGGAACCGGCTGTATTCTTGGACCGGAAAACCGCGAAGGTCTGGAACATCTACCGCCGGAAGTTCGTTACGGTCCGGCTCATTGGACAACAGCAGAAAAATTTTTGAACCAACTTCGTTACGCTAACATCTGGAAACAACAATTTGATGCCGACGGAAATACATTGCCGCGTAAAAAAACCGTTATTGACCGGGCATTGTTTTTCAAAGGAACACCTATTGCGAACGATATTCAAATACTGTTCGATAATCTGGAACAAAATTTAGATAAAATGCTCAAACCGCGTTGGACATTTTACGTTCATTATTTTATTGATTCCGCAACAGCCGGACATTATATGGGCGGAATCGGCGCGGAACTTTTGGGAACGATATTAATTTCGCTGTTCTCGATTTTACTGGCGTTGCCGTTGGGAGTTCTCACGGCGGCGTATCTTGCGGAAACGGCAAAAGATAATCGGCTTACTCGGTTGTTACGGCTTTGTATCAGTACACTGGCGGGAGTTCCGAGTATTGTGTTTGGTCTTTTCGGACTTGCGGTTATCGTTGAATTTGTTACAGGAAAACCTTGTCTTCTTGCCGGAACAATGACGCTGGCATTACTGATTTTGCCGGTGATTATTCGTACAGCCGAAGAAGCAATCCATTCCGTTCCGCAAACATACCGCGAAGCCGCCGCCGGACTTGGGGCAACTCCTGTACGAATATTTATCTCCGTAACATTTCCTGCCGCCTTACCGGGAATTTTGACCGGAACGATTCTCGGTATCAGCCGTGCTGCCGGCGAAACGGCTCCGTTGTTGTTTACGTGCGCGGTCGCATCCGGCGGTTTTGTTGCGGGTTCAAACATTTTATTTCAACCGACGCCGGTGTTGTCTTACGCCGCTTACGATATGGCGGTTGGCGACCGGCTTGCCGAACTGGTTCCATACAACCAATTCGGATTAGTTGCAACACTTATCTTTTTCGTTTTACTATTAAACATGACGGCAATGTTGTTACGAGCGCGAATCGCCGCACAATTACGAGGTTGAACGATGACAATAATTCAGTCCGAAAATTTTTCACTTTATTATGGAAACAAAATTGCCGTCAAACATGTTTCGATGGACATCGAAACCGGCGGTGTAACAGCAATTATCGGACCAAGCGGTTGCGGTAAGAGTTCGTTTTTGCGGAGTATTAACCGGATGAACGATCTGATTCCGAATACACGGATTGAAGGACGGTTGAGTGTTGACGGGAAAGAAGTGTACGATAAACGAATTGATCTTGTTCAATTACGGCGCGATGTCGGAATGGTTTTTCAACGTCCGAATCCGTTTCCAAAAAGTATTTTCGATAATATCGTTTACGGTCCGCGGTTGCAAGGAATTTGGAATCGTGCAAAACTCAACGAAATTGTGGAACATTGCTTGCAACGAGCCGCCTTGTGGGACGAAGTAAAAGACAACCTTTCGAAATCGGCATTAGCACTTTCCGGTGGTCAACAGCAACGGCTTTGTATTGCCCGCGCTCTGGCAACCCAACCGCACATCCTGCTCATGGATGAACCGTGCAGTGCTCTTGATCCGATTGCCACAGGAAAAATTGAAGAACTAATCGTTGCGCTTAAAGAATTATACACTGTTGTTATTGTAACACATAATATGCAGCAAGCGGCTCGAATCAGTGACCGTACCGCGTTTTTCTGTCTTGGCGAGTTGATTGAGTACAGCGATACAAATACCGTTTTTACAAATCCCTCCAACCCCCAAACCGAAGCGTACATCACCGGACGATTCGGTTGATAGTTTAATAGGTAATAGATAATAGTGAATAGTTCGCAAGCGATTTATTAGTCTGTTCACTATTAACTATTAACTATTAGCCAAGTACCACCTCGTGTCGGTACAGTGAAGTACCAG
>JAISBG010000297.1 GCA_031266315.1 Planctomycetaceae bacterium
AGAAGAAAGTAATACTAAAATTTCGTGTTTTCTATGTATTAAGTATTCAAAAAAATCTTTTTCTCAGTGCCCTCTGTGTTCTCTGTGATAAAAATGAATTATTAGAGATTCCCCAATGAAATTTGTTGTTAATAAAATTCGTTTATGTTGCAATTTGCCAGTTGAGTGGCGGTTTTTTCCGGCGAAACCGGATTGATATGAAGACCGGTTCCCCACTCAAAACCGGCAGCACGCGCTAAACTCGGTAAAATTGAAAGATGCCAGTGAAAAATGTTTTTTGAGCAGAGAGCGTCATCAAACGGTTCTGTGTTTAGGACGAGATTGTAAGCGAGCGATTTCTTTATTCCCCAAACCGCTTTTTCCAAACGAATAATTGTGCGGCGAACAAGCAACGCAAATTCGGGAATCTGTACATTATCGTCAAAATTGGACTCGTGCGATTTCGGATAAATTTCAACTTCGCCGGAAAAACGACTCACAAATGGACACAAGGCAACAAAATGTGAGGTTTCTTCGACGATTCGTTTTTGTTCCAGAATTTCTGATTGGAGCCGGCTGCACCACACACAATCCGATAAATTCTGTTTTGTTTTCTTAATTTGTTTCGTTTTATTAAGGTGATATTCCCATGCTTTATTTCTAATTGACAGAATCATTTGTGGAACAAACGGCATTGCCAGCAATTGGCTATGAGAATGAGGAATCGACGCGCCGGCTGCCGCTCCAACATTTTTGAAAATCTGAACATATTTCCAACATTCTTCTTGACGCAATAACTGAAGACGATTTTGATACATTCGGAACATCTCCGTAACTTCGTGATCCGTCATTTCGGAAATACTCAAAATATGACGCGGTGTATCGACAATAACTTCGTGATGACCAAAACCCGGAACAGGTTCTTGAAAAAGTTCGTTTTCGGGACAATAAAATTGGGGAGAATAATTACTGAACCATGTATAATCATCAAACCTTAACGGTGAATCGGGAACATTGTTGATAACCGCTGGAAATTTATTCGGAACAACACGAACAGACCAACCGGAAGTATCCGGCAAAGAATCCGCAGGACGAAACGCGGTTATTTCGTCCGGTGTCAAGGATTCATTCCCTTCGCAAAACGGACAGATTTCCCGATACGTTTCTGAATTATCGTCAACGCCGGAATTTTCAATGTCGAACTGATGCGGTCGCGCCGCGCGCTCTTCGGCAACAATCACAATTCGTCCGGTTAACGGGTCTTGGCGGTATTCTGGCACAGAAGGAAAACATAAAAAAGCAAAGAAACTTCCAACAAAAATCCAATTATAACCAACAGATTTAAATTGCCAAGTAAGCATTTTCTAACAACAGAAAAACAGTAAGTTTTAATAATTATTCAGTGGAATATTCGCAACTTCATTTTTAGCACGCAGATAACGCAGATTTAAAAGATTTTCACAGATATCTGCGTTAATCTGGCTCACAGTCGGCTATCGCTGACGCAACCTTTTAACAAATAGCGAAAGGTTGCCCACCTTATAATTGCCGATGAAATTTTACCTATTATTTTACGATTCCGGTGGAAAATACCTAATCCGATAGAATCATAAATTTTTATAAAATTGAAATTGGAGAATCCCATTTCGTAGTATTTGAACACGGGCGTCTCGTCCGTAACAATAAAATGAAGATCATTGTTTTTTATATTGTGACAAGTCGATTATCAAGGTTGCGCCGGTTTGGGAAGTAACCGTTAATTTGACTGGACTGGTATCTGATAATTCCAGCGATTTAGGAATGATTCGGTTTTTCTCCAAAAAATCATTCCGTTTTTTCTCTTTGGCGACAACAGCTTGCGGCGGCAGATTTTGGTCTGTTTCTTGCGGTTCCAATTCAGGAGGAAAATTTGCCGTTTTAATTAGTGTAACTTTATAATCGCCAGCCGGCGCACCTTTTCCGGTGTAAGAAGCACGCAACGTTTGAATTACGGCAACGCCTTTTTCATTTGTTACACCGCGACTTGCCCACGCACCGCCGGAAGTTTCAGCAGACAATGAAACGGCAATTCCTTCTATCGCTTGATCGCCATCGGTTACGGTAATCGTTACGGGACAAAGGTTTTTCAGTTCGTCCGGCACCGGTACACCACCGCAACCAACAAAAAACAACAGCATTGTTAATGTATAAAATAGTAAAAATGTTCTCATAAATAAAATATTTTTCCCTTGAAAAAAAATTGTTCTGAAAAAAACTTGAAAATTTCGGTTTTTGTAGGGACGTACAGATGCGCGTCCCTACATGAATGCCAAATAAATTCTGAATTCTGTTATTTATTAAAAAATAAAAACAAAAATTTCAAGTACGTACCGTATGTCACAACGTTTTAGATTCGTTGCCGTCTCGTGAACCCATTGCCCCCCAAACTCCAAAAGGAGATTCGCCACTTGGCGCGGAAGGAGTTGGAAATTTTACCGCTGTTCCGCTGTCAATTGTTTCGGAAACAAATTTACCGGAACCGTCCAGTAATGTAACATTGACACCGCCGGGATGAAAACTTGTTACAGAAAACATGGCATTATAATTGCCGGCTCTGTTGTAACACGATGGAGAGTTTGGAGGAAGTGTTGTGGTGAAACCGATGTGGTACCAATGGCTACCGAACCAATGCCATCCATAATAATAAGTAAAACCGTTAGTCATTCCGCCGACACCGTATTGATATTTCCCGCCGACTGCCGAACCGACACAAATTGTTCGGTCACTGAGATAACCTCCACTAAATCCGCCTGTTGCGGCAACTGCGTATGTTGCTGCTTGCCTTTTAACGTCTGTTGACGTTCCATTAAATTCATCAACCGCTTTTTCACTAAAACCAAGCGTATTGCTCAATCCATCGTGAACCGCGCTAAGAGGTCGCCAAGTTCGATAGCCGAAAGGTCCGCGAATTTGAGCGTCCGCAGAATAATTACCGGGATTGTCTCCGGTATTAAATCGGTAACAGGTATAACCGGTTACTGTTTCCGGTTTACTACTGACTCCGTTGGAAGGACAGATAAAAACATCCGGTTGCGCAGCACGCGGATTATCCTTTCCACCTTCAGTAGTGGGCAGGTCTTTGGCAGTCCATGAACTCATATAAACATTTTCCGACATGACACGGTCGTAGAGTGTTGTTTGCTCTATGCCGGGAAGCAAAGGCGTGAACCCGCTCCAACGTCCAGATGAAACACCGGCATTTAGTGTACCTATAGAATCACCAAGCCCAGCCGGAAGAGTTTTATGACTGTCTGCATAGACATGAACAGCAAGAGTCAACTGTTTCAATTTGTTAGCACACTGCATCCGCCTTGCCGCTTCGCGTGCTGCCTGTACCGCCGGCAACAGGAGAGCGATTAACACTCCGATAATCGCAATCACCACAAGAAGTTCGACCAATGTAAAGCCGAACGGTGAAAAACGAATGAGTTGTAAGAATTTTGCGGAAAAATATTGGGAAAGTAGAGACTTTTCTCTATTATTTCTTAACTCTCTCCTATATACTGCCCCCCCCCCTGACTTGTCCATTTTAACATTTGACTTTTCACAGAA
>JAISBG010000304.1 GCA_031266315.1 Planctomycetaceae bacterium
CCAGAAAGTGTAACCGTCTCCACCGAGTTCTTTGGTAACTTCGAGAGCCTTTTTAACCTGAGCGGCGGCAAAAGCGAAGGCGTCGGCGTTACAACTGGTGGCAGCTCCGTGCATGAAACGCGGGTTGCCGAACAAATTCGCGGTTCCCCACAATAATTTCACTCCGATTCGTTGTTGTTCTTCCTTAAAAATCTTGACAACAGCATCAAGATTATCGTTCGTTTCCTTGAGCGAATCGCCTTCCGGTGCAACATCGCGATCATGGAAAGCGTAGAAGGGCATCTGGAGTTTTTCGAGAAATTCAAAGAAAACTTTAACTCGTTTCTGAGCGTTAGCGACAGTATCTTTCCCTTCCCAAGGACGATACATGGTACCGGGACCAAAAGGATCGGAACCGGCTCCACGCATCGTGTGCCAATACGCGGCACTGAAACGGAAATGGTCTTTCATCGTTTTACCTTCAACTTTTTCGTCCGGATTGTAAAACCGAAACGACAAAGGATTTTTCGATTCGGAACCTTCAAATTGAACTGTTTTTTTAACTTCGGGAAATGCTGACATTGTTGTCTCCAAGGGTTTGAAAATGAAAAACAATAAACAATAAACATTGTTGGGATCAACCAGTCCGCTATTTTCGCAGAAAATTAATAAAAATCAAGCAACAAGTAATTTTAATTTGCAGCAGGATTGCAAGTTTGTAATCGTTCACGAATAATCAAAGTCAAGGTAATGTATTTGCTCACAATTCTTAAGTCCGTAGGACTTGTATATGGATAACCCCGTGCAAGCGAAGCGCAGCTCGGGGTATGCGGCGACCTTCCTTCGCTTTCCCCGAACTGCGTCGCAGTTCAACAGAAAACACTTGTCCTTGCCAAGAGTCTAATTAAACTGCTACGCAGTTTTTCCGTGTAATGTGATTGCGTTTCCCCGTGCTGCACTTCGTTTGCACGGGGTTATCCATATTCAAGTCCTACGGACTTAAGAATCGTAAGTAATAACATTTACTTTTACCTTGATTTTTCGTGAACAGCTACATAAAACTTGCAATCATACTGTTTTTTCCCGTCTGAATATCCTTTAGTTCCTCTTGACATGTTAATTTGAATTTTTTATTATATTTTTTGTTTTACTTTGTTTATCAAATTCACTATTTAATTATTCACTACAAATATGTTGATTGTTCCGGCGAAATCATGGTTTCAGCAGAGGGCGTTTCTTGACTTTCCTCAGAAGTTGTACAAAAACGATCCGTATTGGGTTCCCCAACTTCGTATCGAACAGAATGGACTCGTCGGGTTCAAAACTTTTTTCGGGCATAAAGACCCCTTTTATGAACACAACGAATGTCAGGCATTTCTCGCAATGGACGGCAAAAATGTTTTAGGGCGGATTTGTGCTATTTTGAATCGCGGACATCTTGAGCGTTACCATGATGGTGTTGGTTTTTTCGGGTTTTTTGACTGTGTTCAAGATGTGAGTGTGGCGGGCGAACTTTTTGCTGTTGCCGCAAACTGGCTGCACGAAAGAAATTGTACGGTTATTCGTGGACCGGTCAATCCGTCGCTGAATCACACGCTCGGTCTGTTGATCGACGGGTTCCAGAGTTCGCCCATGTTTATGATGACGTACAATCCTTCGTATTACGAAAAATTACACGAAGACAACGGTTTTCGAAAATCGCAGGATTTGTACGCTTATTGGGGAGAAGTTGAAATGTTGCCGAAAGTCAACGCAAAATTACAACCAATCTGCGATCAAATCAGAGAACGAACCGGAGCAATTTCACGATCAGTCAATACAAAACGATTTCAGGAAGATGTCGAAATGTTTCTCAATATTTACAATCGGGCGTTGACAAATACGTGGGGATTCGTTCCGATGTCGAAAAACGAAATTAAGGAAATGGCTTTTTTTCTCAAATATCTGATTGTTCCCGAATTGACCACTGCGATCGAATTAGACGGAAAAATGGTTGGTGCATCGTTTGCTTTACCCGATTACAACCCAAGAATCAAAGCAATCGGCGGAAAAATTACACTGCCTCGTCTTTTCAAATTGTTACGGCATAAAGAGGAAATCAAATCAATTCGGATTCTTAGCACGAATGTGTTGCCGGAATATCAAATGCAAGGTCTTGGAATGCTTTTGATGAACGCGCTTGTTCCCAAAGTGTTACAGAGCGGTATTCGTGATGCGGAATTTTCTTGGGTTCTTGAGTCCAATTCCTTTTCCCGCGGCGCACTCGAAAAAGGTGGCGCAATTCGTACAAAAACTTATCGTGTCTATGACAAGATAATTGTTGATTCCTCGTTGACCGTGAGCGTTGACGGCGAAAAGACTCAAGCGGATTGCAATCGTTACGGTAAAAATCCGCACGCAACATGATTCACGTTCAATCCTCTACGATCAATTATCTTCGAACCACTTTTTGATTATTTCCTGCAAATCTTCAACAGAATCGGCAAATTCCTCATCATTGAGTGCGCGGTCGAGCAATGTGGAATCAATAAATATTTCTGTTGGTTGTAACAGTTGATATTTCTGAATCACACGGTTCAGCAATAATTTTGTTTTTTTATCAACTTTATGATATTGGCATAAATCGTCAAACAACGGCTTATGACCAACCCGCTGACCTAACAATCCTAATAAACTCATAATATAACCTCTTCAAATAATCAGTAATTATAAAAATAACGTTAAATCAATGCGGTTGTTTCGGGATAATTGAACATTAAGTTAAAGTTTTGAACTGCCGCACCTGATGCGCCTTTAATCAGATTATCAATTGCCGAAACGGTAATAATTCTGTTTCCGACAACACGTGCAGTAATATGAACAAAATTTGTTCCCGACACATCTTTTGTTGACGGAAGATGTTCCACAATTTTGATAAACGGTTCGTTTCGATAAAAATTGCTCAGGGTTTCAAGCAATTCATTTTGTAGGACGGGGCGTGTTGGTTTTGAATAGATTGTTGACAAAATACCGCGATCCATCGGCGTCAAATGAGGTGTGAAAATAACTTTTGTGTTCTTACCGCTTACGGTTGTGATGATTTGCTCTATTTCCGGTGTATGCCGATGTGTTCCGACACTGTAAGCCGAAATATTTTCGTTACATTCAGGATAAAGCGTCGAAAGTCTCAATTTTCGTCCTGAACCGGAAACACCGCTTTTCGAATCAATAATAATGTCTTCCGGTTCAATCAAATTTGTTTTGATAATCGGTGCCAACGGAAGAATTGCCGAAGTCGGATAGCAACCGGGGTTCGCAATCAAATCCGTACCGATAATTTGTTTCCGAAACAGTTCGGGAAGTCCGTAAGGAACTTTGCCCAACCGGTTGGGATCAGGATGTTTTTCGGCATACCATGTTTCGAAAACCTCAACCGAGTTAAGCCGGTAATCAGCACTCAAGTCAATCACTTTTGTTCCGCAGTGCAATAATTCCGGAACAATTTTTGCCGAAGCGGTATGCGGCAGGCAACTGAACACACACTCCGCTCGATTCGCAATCTCTTTTGCCGAAAGACTTTCGAGCGATAAATCAAGCCGTCCCGATAACGACGGATGTACCAATTCGATCTTCCGTGTGTCTTCACGGCTTGTCAACGCCGTAATCTCCGCATTCGGATGACGTAACAAAATTTTAATCAATTCCAACGCAGTGTAACCTGTCGCTCCAAGAATCGCAATCGTTGTCATAATTGTTATGTAAAAGTTATGAGTGTTACGTGAAAGTGTTGCTTGAAAAGCAATAGCAAATGAAAAAACCGATACAAAAATTTATACCGGTTTTCTCGTCAATCTTATCCTGACGGTTAAACGTCGCAAATTTTAATTCCGTTACGTAATGATTCAATACCTTTTTTGGGTAGAAATTCGTGAGCGATGAAACCTCTGAAACCGGTTTCTTTGATTGCCTTGATGATTGCCGGATAATAGAGTTCCTGCGTTTCATCAATATCGTTACGTCCCGGATTGCCGCCGGTGTGATAATGTCCGATCACATCTTTGTAATCTCGAATCATCTGAATCACATCGCCTTCCATTCGTTGCATGTGGAAAATATCGTACAAAAGTTTGAACCGTTCACTGCCGACTTTGCGTGCCAGTTCACCGCCCCAAGGAGTGTGATCGGCTTGATAATCCTTGTGATTTTTGCTGTTGAGCAATTCCATCACAATTGTTACGCCATATTTTTCAGCAGCCGGCATCAACCGTTTAAGACCAACAACACAATTTGCAAGCCCTTCTTCATCGCTGATTCCTTCCCGATTCCCGGAAAAACAAATCAAATTGGGAACTTTTTTCTCCGCTGCAATCGGAATCACCGCCTCGTAACTTTCAATCAATTTGTCATGATTTTCCAACCGGTTGAATCCTTTGGGAATTCCCATTCCCGGACCGTTTCCCATTGTTACGATTAAATCGTATTTGAGAAGCAAATCCCAATCATTCGGTCCGACCAAATCAATTCCGACCAGACCGATTTTCTTGGCAATTTTACAAAATTCCTCCATCGGATATTTTCCGTAACACCATTTACAAACTGATTGCTGTGTCCCGTTCAGAACAGTTAGGGCTTCGACCTGTTCCGCTTTAAGATTTTCGGGAGTTTGAGCAAGAAGAGTTGTCGGCAACACCGCAGGCACTGTAACAACGGCTCCGCCAACTGCCAACGTTTTGAGAAGCGAACGACGTGAAATGTTTAACATAGTAGTATTTGGGGTTGAAGGTGAGAAAAATAATAAATGATTAAAAGTAACCATTCACGAAAATTTTCATAACAGAACTATTTTTAATACAAAAATTTTTAGGAATATACAGCGGTACGTCCCTGCAAGACTAAATTTTAAAGTAGAATAGAGTATAGTAAAAAATATTGATGCTTTCAAGAGCCTTGATGATTTTGTGGAAAATTCCGAATCCTTCCGTATATTAGAGATTCCCTGTTGTTTTTTTAACGATTCACCGGTTGCTTTTTTAATTGTTTACGGTTAAAGTTTACGGGTGAATGTTTTAGCCCGGTAGGGATTAGCAAGAAACAACCTGTATTGACGTTGTAAAGTATTGCCATGATTTTATTTTAGGGAATTTCTTGTAAATTCTATCAAAAGTCCAACCTTTCAAAAGACAAAACCGAAATTGACGATTAGGAATTTTTATGTTATTTCATCGAATTTTATTAATTATTACGATTTATTTGGCGGTATTTCACTATTCATCAACAGGATTGGCGCAAAGCGGACGAGTTTGGGGAACGACACCGGTATTTGACGGTGGTCGGGTAATGCCGTTAAATTCGTTTTCTAAACGGATTGTTCGGGAGATTTGTGGGAGTTCGCGACCGTTTCTCGTTCGGGACGATACGATTTTGGCGGAATTAAACCGCGTGGTTGAATTGCAGCCTAAAAGCACAAACGCCGATCCAACATCGAATAACCCAAAGCCGGAATCATATCGATTTCTGATTCGCGGCAATGATCTTTTGGGAGATTTTGATATGGGATTATCCGGTTCGCGTGAAGCGGCACCGGAACAAACCGTAACAGCAACATTGGCAATTCACGGTTTGACCTCGAATCAGGCGGAATTGATTCATCAACGGATTCGGGCATTATTGCCGTCGGAAGGGCGATATTTTGATGCTGATGAATTAATTCTTTCCTGGTTGGGTGAACCGGAAATTTGGGATTACATTCCGATTTTTTCGGCGGGAGAAACGGATTATCGTACGGAAGTTCTGGACGTTCCGCTTCAGAATGACACGCGTGCGGTGTTGCAACGGGTTGCGGTATTTCAGTTAAAGCGGTCGCAACGGTTTCAGCAACGGCTTGCCGATATTGAACGTCGGCGAATGCAACGAAAAAGTGCGGAGGTTCCGATACGGTATGATCAGATTACGGAACGAATTGCCGCCGCAATGACGGTTTATCAGGAACTTACCTTTCATCCGTTACGGTTACGCCCAACCCGAATGATTGATCTTTTGCAGCAAACGATTGATTTTTCAGCGGAGCAACATTCTTCTTATACTTTTGCGATTGAATCATGGGGACATCTTCTGGAACTTGGCGAAGTGCCGGCGCGTCAATCTATTAAGCCCAATGTATCCGATCAGGAAAACGAAAATGAATTAGAACAAAATCTTCATCCCACGACTCAACGTTGGCATGAAATTGTACGAAAAATTCGTCTTTTAGCCGGAGCGTTTGACCGTGTGAATGAGTACGGAGAAATGGTTCCTCCGAATCTCAAGGCAGTTGAAAAACATTTCGAACTCCTTCTCAAAATGATTGATAACAGCCTTGAAGAGAGTCAGATGTTGATGGAAAATGTTTATCCGGGAGTTGTTTTCCGAAACAATAATAGTAATAACAGCGACAATAATAAAGGCAAAGACAATAATAACAGCAACGATAATAGTTCCGGTACGGATATTACGAAATTGCTTCCTTTATTCAATTCACCGGAAAATCAAGAGCGGAACAAAGAAGTGAGGGCGCGGATTGTATTGAATTATTACTATGCGGTTAAAAATCTTCGTCGTGATACGGAAGCGGCTTACTTGGCTCTTTATGACAATGGACATTCGATGCGTGTTCTTCCGATTGCGGCGTTGTCGGCACTGAGCGATGCGGCGAATGTTTCACCCAGTGTTCAACCTTGGGGAACGATGCAAATGGTTCTTTTTGGCGGCGACGATTTTATCCAGCGGTTTTTCGATCCGGATTTCCACCGTGAAACATCTCTTTCATCGGCTCCGATACCGGAATCCTTGTTGAAAGAATTGTCGATTCTTCAAAACGATAATAAGGAACAGACGGGTAACGAAAAAAATCAAAATCAGAGTCCGGATCAGGATAAAAGCAAGAGTATGAAAAAAACCGAAATACCGTTTTTTGATACGGAAAAATCAGATGCGGTCATATCCGACACCGCAATATTTCCTGCGGCGGTGTCCGATCAGAAAACTGAAACAAAAACAGAGGAAACGGCGGAAGAAAAACAATGGGAAAAGGAATTATTTACTGAAAACGAATCTTCTTATTTTTTCTTATCGCAAACACGTTCTTCTGTAACACAACCGTTGCTCAGTGATTTTATTGGTCGGATTCGTGTTGATTTTATTAGTCTTATGACGGCATACACGGCGAGCGGACGGAGTCGGAATATTAACGAAACGGCGGCGGTTATTCAGGAATCGTTACGAAATGTTGCCGGTCGTGCGGCAAGTTTGCGGGATCAATTTGTGGATCAGGAAAACACTTTAACGCGGGAATATGTACAGAAAACGTCTTATCCGCAGCGCGGTTTACTCAACACGGAATACCGTTACCAACAACTTGCTCCGTTTTTCTGGATGTGGATTTTTGCTGCTGGAGCGATTGTGTTTGTTGGAATTTCGTTATTTTTAGGCAAAATCCGCAGTGAAATGATTGACGAATCTTTGTTACAGAAAAATTTTTCGGAGCAAACGGATTGGTCGGAAAGAACGGTTCCATCACCGAAATCGGATCATACAAATTCGGCGGAAGAATATTTATTCTGGTTAGGGGTAATGCTGTTGGGGTTTTCGATTTTTATAACGTTTATTGGCGGAGTTCTTCGGGCATGGATTACCGGTTGGGCACCGATTACGAATATGTATGAAACGATCGTTTTAATGGCATTTTCTGCATCGTTATTTGGACTTTGGTATTCTTTGTATCCGTTGATTCATCCGGTGATTCAATTGGCGTGGCGTTCTTCATCATTTCCGAATTGGAAACGGTTTTCCACTGTTTTTCGCAACAATAAAAAAGAATTGGCGAGCGGACAAAATTCTGTACTTCAACAGGCGGCGTCTGATTTTGGTCTTCCCGGTGGAGTTCCGATTGGCATGAAGCGTCAGGATTCGCCTGTACTTTCGGAAGAAGAACGCCGTGAACAGTTGAACCAAACAGTATGGTTCTGGCAATTGTTCCTATTGGTTCCGCGTTTGGTGTTGATGTTGTTGACGTTTCTTTTTGTAGTCAATATTTCCTGCGGCGAATACGTTCAAGAATATGGAATTGCTGCGGCAACACTGGAATTATTGAAGATGAACGATTTTATTGATTGGGTTGTTGTAATTGCGAGTATTGCTTTGATTCTCTGGTTTGTTCCGCAACTGATATTAACAGCAATTCTTGTTCCATTTTTCTTATGCCGTCCATCGCGGATTGCGGCGGAACTCGGAATTGTTTCCCGTGCGGCAGAGACGGCATTATCGTCTTTAGCAACCGAACAAAGTGTGATCAATTCGGTATTTCAGGGCGAAACGGTTGCGTTGGGCAACACAGACCGTAGCGGGACTCTTTGGTTATCATTAGCCCGCAATCAAATTCTGGACAGAAAATTATTTGTAATTGTTGCGGCAACAATTACGTTATTGGCGGGTCTTGCGTCATATTTTAACACGGCGGAATTTAATCCTGACATTAAACCGATTGTTGCGTTATTGCGAAGTAATTTCTGGCTTACGGTTCATGTGATTGCGATTGTGGTGAGTTATGCGGCGGCGTTGGTTGCGTGGGGGATGGCAGTTGTTGGTCTTGGGGACGCCATTTTCGGACGTTACCGTTACGCTGAAATCCGGTCTGAAACTTCCTCGAAAATTTCCGCAACACATTCACATGTACGTCTTCCTGTAATTTGTGACATGTTTGCTCCGATTATTCATCGGTTGTTACAATTAGCGTTAGTGTTACTGATTCTTGGGACGGTACTTGGGGCGCGTTGGGCGGATTATTCATGGGGGCGGTTTTGGAGTTGGGATCCGAAGGAAGTTTGGGCGTTAATTACTATCTTTTTTTACGTGATTGTTTTACATGGTCGGATAGTTCGGTTTTATGGTCGGATTGGTGTAATGATTGGGGCGTTGTTTGCTTCGATTGCGGTGATTATGACGTGGTACGGTATCAACTTTGTTTTCAAGGGCAGTCTCCATTCTTATGGCGGCGGAGCCGTGAGCAACGCTACTTTTTTTCTGGGAATTTTCGTTATCTTGAATATTCTCTGGGGTTTCTTAGCAATTTTCCGTTACAGTGCCGAAATGTACGGACACGAATCAGAAACCTAAACATCACACCGCCCGGCAACATTGGGGTGTGGCTGGAATCCCATCTTAGGGCGAAATTGGGTGAGCAATCCCTTCGCTGAAGGGTTGCGCCGGTTGGTTTATTATTGACTCCAAAACGGAATTGCCGTCGTTCATCTAATTCACTGTCGACGAGTACGCCGACGCGACCTTTCAGCGAAAGGTCGCTCACCTTATGATTGCCTATGAAATATTACCAATTATTTGACTATTCCGGTGGAAAACACCTAATCCGGTAGAATCAGAAAAATTTTTCAAAAATTTCTTTCTTTTGAAAGGGGTTGGGGTAATTGACTTTCCTTAAATTTTCGATAATATAATCACAATTGTATTTTTCGCCATTTATTAATTTTCAACACTTGGAGATCATTTTTCCGTTTTGAAAGATAAATCGCCTGAACTGTTGTTCGGGTGTTAAAAAAATCGAGTACGTCAACAACACTTAAAATCGCTTCGGCGAGCTGTAATTTTTTACAAGACTAACGGATTTTCCGTGTAGAAAATTACTGTAGTTTGGTAAAGTTGCGTGTCTCCCGTAGAGGGAGCGTCGCGTATCAAACTGTGGGTATAATTCAGCGTTACATTTTGAAACAAGTAACGCACCATTTTAGTCGGTGGGAATAAACCTGTTTTAAGTGTCGTGTCGCTCCTAATCTAAGAGCGATATTCTGTTGCCGTTTCTCGGCGTTACGTTTGTTTCCCAATTTGCAGTAAAGGCAGATTATATGTGCTGATTCGAAAACGTTTAGGAGATTTTTGATAATCACTCTTTATACAAATTTGAAATAAAAATAACGAATTATTTTAGTTGGTGTTAAAATTTTAAGTTATCCGGTTTCCTGCTGTTTATTGCAACTTTTATGAAACAAATATTATTCCTTTTTTCATTTATTTTTATTCTGACAACTGTCGGTTGCGGGAGTTCTGTTTTAAAAACGGAGATTGTAGTTGGTAAAGTAACTTTTAATGGAGTTCCTTTAATCCAAGCCAATGTTAAATTTTTTCCGGTTTCCTCTGGAGAAGAAGCGCAACCGTCCTATGCTATAACGGATGATGCGGGAGAATATAGGTTACAAACACTTTATGGTGCTCCCAATGCAGGAACAACACCGGGCGATTATGTCGTAACAATTACAAAGGCGGAAATGGTTTCAACCGGACGGAAAATGAGAGATTCAGAGGGAGTGATTTCCGAAGAAAGGAAACCCAAACTGGTTATTCCCAAAAACTATACGGAAATTGAAAAAACTCCATTTAAAGTAACAGTTGTTGCCCATAAAAAAAATATTTTTGATTTTGAATTAAAAGACAATGAATCTAAATGACAATTACAACTATTCGTTTAGTTTATTGTAAACAGTGTAAGTTTTTTCCACAATTTTTTCTATGTTTAACCCATTTTTTTCAAGGAGACTATCATGAAAAAAACATTTGCGATTCAGT